>DAOPJF010000037.1:0-12690 GCA_035399525.1 Candidatus Krumholzibacteriia bacterium
CGTCGCCGTGCCATCCGGCCAACAGCGGGGCCTGCGGCCTGATCGGCGCCCTGAACGGGGGCTGCGGCGCGTCGGACGTGCCGGGCGGCGACACGGGCGCCGTGCCCGTGGCCTTCCGCGTGGACCAGGCCTTCCCCAACCCGTTCAACCCGAAGACGACCATCCGCTTCGCGCTGTCCGAGACGGGGCGGACGGAGGTCGCCATCTTCGACGTCAAGGGACGCCGCGTGCGCACCCTGATGGACGAGGTGCTGCCGGCCGCCGTGCACACGGTGGACTGGACCGGCCGCGACGACGCGGGCCGCCAGGTGGCCGCCGGCGTGTACTTCTACATGGTCACCAGCGGCGACCACCATGCCGTGGGCCGCATGGCGCTGGTGAAGTAGGGCCGACCGGGCCCACGGACGAAGGCCGCCGCCCCGGTCGGGGCGGCGGCCTTTTTCGGTCCCCGGGCTGGCGTCCCGCGCGGCGCGGCGCTACCATCGGCACGACATCGCCACCACCCGATCCAAGGACGGATGACCATGGCCACGACGCCTTCGCGCGAGCTCGAGACCTTCGCCAACCCGAGCCCCGACCGCGACTACGAGATCGAGTTCGACTGCCCCGAGTTCACCTGCCTCTGCCCGCTGTCGGGTCAGCCCGACTTCGCGAAGTTCCACATCTCGTACATCCCCGACCAGCTGTGCATCGAGCTGAAGTCGCTGAAGCTGTACCTGTGGAGCTACCGCAACGAGGGCGCCTTCCACGAGGCGGTGACCAACCGCATCCTCGACGACCTGGTGGCGGCGTGCAACCCGCGCTTCATGGAGATCCGCGGCGAGTGGTTCGTGCGCGGCGGCATCACCACCTGGGTGACCGCCAGCCACACCAACGAGGAGTGGGAGAACGGCTAGGCCGTGACCACGGGCAGGCGTGCCCCGCAGCCGGGGCACGCCGCGCCGTTCATCCGCACCTCGGTCGCATAGCCCTGCCGCACCACCGCCACGGCGCCGCAACCGGCACAGCGCGTGTCGCGGCCCAGCTCTCCCGCCACGTTCCCCAGGTACACGTAGCGCAGCCGGCGCGAGGCCTGCGCGAAGGCCCGCTCGAGGGTGGCCCGCGGCGTCGCGGGCGCGTCCATGCGCCAGGCCGGGTGGTAGGCCGAAAGGTGCAGGGGGATGTCCGGGTCCAGGTCCGCGATCCAGTCGACCAGGCGGTCGATCTGCTCCGGCGCGTCGTTGTGGCCGGGGATGACCAGGTTCGTCAGCTCGAGGTGCACGCCCGCCTCGCGCACCTGCCGGATGGCCGCCAGCACGGGCCCGAGCTGCGCCCGGCACACCTTGCGGTAGAAGCGGTCGTCCATGGACTTCAGGTCGATGTTCGCCGCGTCCAGGTGCGGCAGCAGCGCGGCCAGCGGTTCCCGGTTCAGGTAGCCGTTGGTGACCACGACGTTCGCCAGTCCGGCGGCGCGCACCGCGGCGGCGGCATCGCGCACGAACTCGTACCAGACCAGGGGCTCGCTGTAGGTGTAGGCGACGCCCACGGCGTCCTGCCGCCGCGCCAGCGCCGCCAGCTCGGCGGGCGTGACCGCCCGCGTGGGCGCGTCGTGCCGCTGGCTGATGGACCAGTTCTGGCAGAATGCGCAGTGCAGGTTGCAGCCGGGCGCGGCCACCGACAGGATGGTGCGGCCGGGATGGAAGTGGTACAGCGGCTTCTTCTCGACGGGATCGAGGGCCGCCGAGACCACGCGGCCGTAGTGCAGCGGCACCATGGCGCCGGCGCGGTTGGCCCGCGTGCCGCAGGGCCCGGTCTGCCCCGGGCGCAGGCGGCAGCCCACCGGGCAGAGATCGCAGGCCGCCTGCCCGTTGGGCAGGGCGCGCCACCAGGCGGCGACGGCGGTGGTGGTCATGGCGCTTCGTCCCTTCCGAGCCTGGCGAGGGCCCAGCGCGCCACCGCAGCGGTGTCCGCGTCGTCGGACGCGGCGGCCGCGGCGATCCCCTCCACAAGGTCGCCCCTCCCCGTGTTGGCCGCCACGACCAGCGCGTTGCGCCGCAACCCCTCGGGATGCGCGCGCCACAGCGGCGTGCGGCGGAAGCGGGCGCGGAACCCGTCGGCATCCAGCGCGATCAGGTCGGCGAGGGAGAGCTCGCCGCGGGCCGGATCATCGGCGTAGGCGTCGGGAACCGGCGGCGGTGCATCGTCGCCCGCTGCACGCGCGGCCGCCCGCCGGTTCCACGGGCACACGGCCTGGCAGATGTCGCAGCCGAACAGCACGCCGCCCTGGTCGCCCCGCCGGTCGTCGGGCGCCCGGCCGCGCCACTCGATGGTCCAGGTCGACAGGCAGCGCGCCGCGTCCAGGCCGCGCGCGAGGTCCAGCGCGCCGGTGGGACACGCGTCGAGGCACGCGGTGCACGAGCCGCAGCGCGAGGTCACCGCTTCGGCGGGCGCATGGCGCACGCGGCCGCGCACGTGGTACAGCGGCTCGGTGGCCGGCACGCCGGGCGCCGGCAACCCCGCCACCACGAGGTTGGTGGGCGCCGCGCCCAGGAACAGGCCCGAGCCCAGCGCCTCGTGGATCAGGCACGTGTTGCGGCCCAGGAAGCCCAGCCCCGCCAGCCAAGCCCACTCGCGCTCGAGGTACGGCCCGGTGTCGGTGGCGGGGTAGGCCACCAGGCCCGGCCAGCGCCCCGCCAGCCGCCCGAGCAGCGTCTTCATGGCGCCCAGCAGCACGTCGTGGTAGTCGCAGCGGCGGGCGTAGCGCGCCACGCGCGCGGTCCAGGGCGCATCGGGTTCGGGACGGCCGGTCGCCGACGGGTCGGCGTCGCCTTCGGGCCAGCCGTCGGTGTAGCGCTGCCCGAACACCAGCAGCGTGCGCGCCCAGGGATTGGCGCGCGTGGGATCGAGCCGGGCGTCGGGGTCGCGGGCCAGGTAGTCCAGCCCGCCGTGGCGATCGTCTTCGAGCCAGCGCGTGAACCGCGCGCCGTGGGGCAGGTCCGCGGGCAGGGCCGCCGCGCCGACGAGGTCGAGCTGCAGGTCCGGCGCGTGGCGCGCCAGCTCTTCCGCCAGGTCGGCGGCGTCGATGGCGATCGGCGCGGCCTTGGCGGGCAGGCTCACGGGCGCGCGCCGCCGGCCAGGCGCCCCACCGCCGCGGCGTACTGCGCGACCAGGTGGTCCACCACCTCGGCCACCGTGGGGATGTCGTGGATCATCCCGGCCACCTGCCCCACCTCGAGCTCGCCCTCCACCAGGTCCCCCTCGAGCATGCCGCGCCGCGCGCGGCCGGTGCCCAGCAGCGCGTCGAGCTCCTCGCGGGTGGCGCCCCGCGCCTCGGCCTCGATCACCAGCTCGCGGAACGGGTTGCGCAACAGGCGCACCGGCACGCCCTTCTTCATCACCAGCATGGTGTCGGCGGGCCCGGAATCGACCACCGCCTGCTTCCAGGCCGCGTGGCCCGACGACTCCTGCGTGATGGCGAAGCGCGAACCGATCTGCACGCCCGCGGCGCCCATGGCCAGGCAGGCGGCGACCTGGCCGCCGGTGGCGATGCCTCCCGCGGCGATCACGGGGATGGTCACCGCCTCCACGCACTGGGGCACCAGCACCAGGGTCGTCAGCTCCTCGCGTCCGTTGTGGCCGCCGGCCTCGAAGCCTTCGCACACCACGGCATCGCAGCCGGCGTCCTGGCACTTGCGCGCCAGGTCGGGGCTGGCCACCACGTGCACGACGGTGCAGCCGGCGTCCTTCAGCGGGCCGATGGCCTTGCGCGGCGACCCGGCCGAGGTCACGAAGATGCGCACGCCCTCCTCGAGGGCCACCTCCATGGCCTCCCGCGCGTGGCCGTACAGCAGCGGCAGGTTCACGCCGAAGGGCTTGGCGGTCAGGGTGCGGCACTTGCGGATCTGCTCGCGCAGCAGGTCCGGGCGCATGCTGCCGGCGCCGATCAGGCCCAGGCACCCGGCGTTGGCGGCGGCGGCGGCCAGCTTCGCGCCGCTGTTGTAGACCATACCGGCCTGGACGATGGGATGCTCGATGCCGAAGAGCGCGGTGACGCGGTGGTCGGGCCAGTGGATCATCGCGGGACGCCTTTCGTCCTGGGTTCCTCGTCGCGCGCGCGTCGTCACGGGCGCCAGGACCCAAGGTACCACGCAGGACGGCCCGGCGGCCACTGCGCCGCTGGCGCTATCGCAGCAGGGTCAACTTGCGGGACAGCACGCTGCGCGCCGTGGCCAGGTGCACCATGTATACGCCGGCCCCTGCGGCCCTTCCCGACGCGTCGCGGCCGTCCCAGATCAACCGATGCGGGCCGGCCGCGAGGCGGCCGTCGGCGACGACCCGGACCAACCGGCCCCGCAGGTCGTGGATGGTCACCCGCACCGCCTCGGGCCGGTCGAGGGCGAAGCCGATCTCGGCCCGCGGGTTGAACGGATTGGGCCGGACGTCCAGCGCGAAGGTGACAGGCGGCACCTCGGCTGACGGCTCTCCGCCGCCGCCGATCGTCGATGCGACCGAGTCGGTGCACTGCAAGGGCGCCGACTCCAGGCCCAGGCTGGTCGCCACGTGGATGCGGTCGCCCACCAGGACGTCGCGCCCACCCGACGAGATCCGCAGGGCGCCGATGGGGATGGGATTTCCGGGGTCGGCGACGTCGAAGACGATCACGTCGTCGAGCGTGACGAGGCAGACCCGGTCTTCGACCACGGCCACCGCCTCCCCGATCCCTTCCGTGGGCCGGAAGGCCAGCACCTCGGGCGCGACCGGATCATGCACGTCGAGGACGTACAGCCCCGCCATGTCCGCGGCATAGGCAATGCCTCCGGCGACCGCGACATCGCGCAGGAACGTCCCGGGCACGATCGAGCCGACGAGAGCCGGGGCCGCCGGATCGGCCACGTCCACGATGCGCAGGCCCCCCGCGCCTCCCACCACGAAGGCCAGGTCGCCGGCGACCGCGACCGCACCGCCGGACAGGCCTGCGCCCAACGTCCCCACCACCGCGGGGGCGGCAGGAATCGACACGTCGACGACCGTGAGGTTCATCTGCGGGGTCGTCACGTAGGCCAGGTCCCCGACGGCCACGACGCTGACCGCCCCGCCTCCCAGCTGCAGGTTGCCGATCCGCTGCGGCACGGCCGGATCGCGGACGTCGACCACGTCCAACCCGCGTGTGCTGTCGGCGACATAGACCAGCGAGCCCCTCGCGGCCACGCCGACGGCGTACGACCCGTCGGCATATGCGCCGACCTCGGCGGGCCCGTCGGGAGAGGCGGCGTCCAGGATCCGCAGTCCGCTCGACAGGTCCGCGACGTAGATCAGCCCGGGCGCCGCGGCCAGGTCGCGAGCCGCCCGCGGCAACGGCACGACGGCGGGCGCGGCCGCCGCATCCGGATAAGTCAGGTCGCACACGCGCAGGCCGGACAGAGTCGCGAGGTACAGGAAGCCGTCGCTCGCCGCCGCGCCGTAGGTGTCGGGAGCGATCAGGACGTTGCCGAGGTAGACGGGTGCCGACGGCGTCGTCACATCGATGATCTCGACGCCGCAGCAGCCCGCGACGTAGACCCGCCCGCCGTCGACCACCACGGTCTCGCCGCTGCGGGGCAGGACGAGGTCGGCCAGGACCAGCGGCGCGCCGGGCACGGCCACGTCGACGATGTGCAGGGTGGCGTTCCACCGCGTGACGGCGTAGAGGAGGTCGCCGGCGACCGCGACGCCGGCCGCGCCGTAGGCGACCATCGGCACGACACCCGCGACCGTCGGCGCCGACGGCGTCGCCACGTCGACGATGGTCACGCCCGCATCGCCCACGACGAACAGGCGGTCACCAGCCAGCACGCTCGTGTCCCCGAATCCGTTGCTTGCGACCGGCACGCCGCCGAGTGCGCCGATGCGTGCGGGCGCCGTCGGCTCGCCCAGGTCGAAGACCAGCAGCGAATCTCCGGACGCCATCACCCAGGCCACGCCGCCACGGGCCTCGACAGACCAGGCCACCGCGTCGAGGGGCGCGACGCCCAGCAGCACGGGCGCGGCGGAGTCCGCCACGTCGAAGACGTACAGGGCCGTGTCGCCGCCGACGCAGGCCAGGCCGCCGTCCACGGCGATGCTCCATGCCGGCGACGACCCCGACGGATCTCCGGTTGTCGCGACGACCGTCGGCTGCACCGGATCGGCGATGTCAAGGATCTCGAGCCCGGCTTCCATGAAGCCGGCCGCGTACACGTGCGTGCCGACCACGACCAGGTCCACGAGCGCCACGGCTGGGGTCGGCTCCCGCCCGACGACCTGCACCTGCATGGCATAATCCACGCAGTTCTGGGCGGCCGCAGGGGCGGCCAGGGCGACGGCGGCCAGGGCAGCGGCGGCCAAGGCCGCACGGGTCAACCGCATCCGCATGTTCGACGTGTCCTTCTCGCGGCTGCTCAGGCCAGCACCTTGTACAGGGTGAACAGGCCCAGCAGCACCGTGACCACGGCGATCAGCCGCTTGAGCTTCAGCTCGTCGATGTGCCGCACGAACTCGGTGGACAGGGGCACCGACAGCAGCGCGCCGGTGACCATGGGCACCAGCAGGTCGTAGTCGAAGCGCTTGCCCTTGGCCAGGAACAGGATCACGCCGATCAGGCAGGTGAACGCCTCGGCGAACGACGTGATGCCCACGGAGGCCTTGCCCTCGATGCCGCTGAGCACCTGGCCGCTGGTCATCAGCGGCCCGTAGCCGCCGCCGCTGAGGGCCTTGTTGAACGAGGCGGTGGCCGCCAGCGCCACCATCTTCCAGGTGCGGTAGGCGAAGGTGCGCGCGTGCAATACCCAGATGGCCGCGCCCGCGCCGGTGATGATCACGCCGATGATGATCTTCAGCATGTCCGCCGGCACGCGCACCGCCAGGCTCACGCCCACGCCCACGCCCAGCACGCTGCCCGCCGCCAGCAGCGAGGCGACCTTCAGGTCGCGCGTGCGGCGCGAGAAGTCGACGTTGCCCGAGTCGTGGTGGAAGTACGAGGCCGCGAACCCGCTCATGAGCTCGGAGAACAGCACCGACGGCACCAGCTGCAGCGGCGAATAGCCCATGGCCAGCAGGATCGGCGTCAGGGCCGTGCCGTAGCCCATGCCCAGCGAGCTGTCCACCAGCTCGCAGGCGAAGCAGAGCAGGATGATGCCGATGATCTTCGGCGTGATCGGCGCGCCCCTCGCCGCGCTGATGGCCGCGAACGCGGCGATGATCAAGGCGATCCAGACGATGCGTTTCCGGTTGAGTCTCCATCCGCCCGTCATCTTCGACCCCCTACGCTGCACCACCCCCGCCGGCGGCCGTCACAGGCCCAGGTCGTCGGCCACCTCGACGAGCGCCGCCAGCACGTGGGCGATCAGCTCGTCCTGCTCCAGCCCCAGGTCGGCCGCGCCCTCGGCGATCTCCTCGCGGTTGACCTTGGCGGCGAAATCCTTCTTCTTCAGCTTCTTGCGCACCGACCGCACCTCGACCGCGGCGATCTTCCGGTCGGGCTGCACCATGGCGCAGGCCATGCAGAACCCGCACAGCTCGTCCACGGCGAACAGCCACCGGGCGCAGTCGTCCTCGCGCGGCACGCCGGTGTACGAGGCGTGCGACAGGATGGTGCGCACGAACGCCTCGGGATAGCCCAGCCCGCGCAGGATCTCCGCGCCCTTCAGGGGATGGTCGGGCGGCTCGGGATACTTCTCGTAATCGAAGTCGTGCAGCAGGCCGACCGCCGCCCAGTAGGCCTCGTCGCCGCCGGTGCGCCGCGCCGAGGCGCGCATGGCGGCCTCGACCGCGTAGGCATGGCGCCTGAGGCTGTCGGTCAGGGTGTGTTCATGCAGGAGGGCGAGGGTCCGCTCTCGATCGTACAGGCCGTCCATGGGACCTCCGGGTGGGATGGGCGCCCTTCGATCATAGCACACGCGCAGGGCTAAAGCGCGAGTTCATCCTCGTGGGCCGCCAGCCAGGCCGACGCATCGCGGTGCCAGGGGCAGGCCGAGTCGAGCAGGGCCCAGAAGCGCGCCGAGTGGTCGAAGTGGGCCAGGTGGCAGACCTCGTGGGCGACGATGGCGTCGATCACCCGCGGCGGCGCCAGCACCAGCCGGTAGCAGAACGACAGCGTGCCGCTGCGCGAGCAGCTGCCCCAGCGGCTGGTGCGCTCGCCCACGATGACCTTCGCCGGATGCAGGTCCAGCACGTCGGCCCAGTGGGCGGTGCGCGCCTCGAGCTCGGCGCGGGCCAGGCGGCGCAGCCAGCGCTCGAGGACCGGCTGGGGATCGAGCAGGTCGGCCTGCGGCAGGGACAGCACCAGCTCGGCGTCGTCGAGCACGACCTGCGGCCGCGCGCGCCCGGCGGGCAACGGCTGCAGCCGCAGGGTGCGGGGCTCGCCCAGGATCATCAGCGGCGAACCGGTCACCAGCTCGACCCGCCGTGGGCCCTGGCGCACGCCGTGGTGGTCGACCTGGCGGTCGATCCACTCTGCCCACAACGCGAGGGCGCGGGCCGCCTCGCGCAGGGGCGCCCGCTTCGGCAGCACCACGATGAGCCCCTCGCGCGCCGAGACCTGCACCCCGATGCGCCGCGCGCGGGGCGACCGCCGCACGCGGTAGCGCACGGGCTTGCCCAGCACGAGGGTGGCTTCGAGGGGACCGGTCACGGCGGGGCGGACTCCACGGTTGCAGGATCGGCGGGCCGCGGGGCGGCCACGGATGCAGCGAGGGCCGGCGGCGCACCGCCGGCCCTGCTGCAGGCCATGCTAGGGCATTTCGGCCCGGGCCTCAACGCACGAGCGTCATCTTCAAGCTCGCGGTCTCGCCGCCGGCGGTCACCCGGGCGAAGTACAGGCCCGAAGCGGCCGCCCGGCCCGCGTCGTCCTGGCCGTCCCAGACCAGGTCGACCGCGCCGGCAGGCCGCACCTCGTCCAGCAGGACGCGGACCAGCCGGCCCGCCAGGTCGAACACCTCGACCCGGACCGCGCCGTCGCGGTGCAGGGCGAAGCGCAGGTGCGTGCGCGGGTTGAACGGGTTGGGCGCCGCCGCCAGGCCCAGCCCCGCCACGCCCGGCACGCCCGGATCGTCGACGCCGATGGTCCAGTCCGCCCAGCGCAGGTCGATCTGGGACCAGCCGTTGCGCACGGGCGAGAACCACGGCGAGTGCGGGAAGTAGGGCGACCGCGCCGCCACGCGCGCGCGCCAGCAGGCCGTGCCGCCGGTCGGCGCGGCGATCGCGGGGGTCTGCAGGTCCGGTCCATACCACGCCCCCGAGGTCACCCAGGCGCCGCGGTCCGGCGCGCCGGGGTACTGCACGGCGAAGTCCTGCCCGGCAGCGACCGTCTCCCACTCCAGCCGCGTCGGCACGCGTCCGGCCGCACTCAGGCCGTAGGCTGCCAGCCGGAAGTCGCGCGAAGCGCCGATGATGCCGCCCAGCGACACGGGGGTCGCGCCGTCGACCCGCCGCGCGCGGACCGTCCAGGCCGAGGCCGGGCCGTGGACCTGTCCGTTGCCGTACCAGACCTGGAAGCGTCCCTCGCTGTTGACGCTGCCGGTGAAACCGGGCGAGCCCGAGCCCACGTCGGCGAAGCCGTCGCCGTTGAGGTCGCCGAGGCCGGCCACCGAGTTGCCGACGTTCTCGTAGGAATGGCTGCCGTCCCACTCGCGCAGAAGCACGGGCGCCTGGCCGTCGGGCTGGCCCGCGTAGACCCAGACGCGGCCGTTGTCGACTAGCCCGCCGGTGTCGCCGAAGACCGAGCCGATGACGAGATCGCTCAGGCCGTCGCCGTTCACGTCGCCGGCCGAGGCCACCGACGAGCCGAAGGCGCTGTAGGCCTGGCCCGAGGTCACCGACCAGAAAGCCGAGGTGGACACGCCCGTCGGCGAGCCCGGGAAGACCGCCGCCGAGCCCTGGTTGCTCGGGTCGCTGTACACCGACGAGATCAGCAGGTCGGCGAAGCCGTCGCCGTTGACGTCGCCCGCCCCGGCCACCACGTGGCCGAAGTTGTCGTTGCCGTTGCCCTGCAGCACGGTGTTCGCGCCGGGGCCAGGGCCGCCGGGCGCGCCGTGGAAGACCAGGGCGCGGCCCACGTCCAGCAGCGAGAACTGCCCGCCCAGGGGTCTGTCCCAGTCCTCCATGCCCACGACGAGGTCGCCGAAGCCGTCGCCGTTGACGTCCCCGGCGAAGGCCACCGAGTTGCCAAGGTGGCCGTCGAGCTGGCCGCCGGCGATGCTCCAGGTCCAGGGCAGCTCGCCGCGGCTGCCGTAGCCGAAGGCGCGGCCCTCGCCGGCGATCCCGTTGCTGGCGGTGGGCGCGCCGACCACCAGGTCGGCGATGCCGTCGCCGTCGATGTCGCCCGCGGCCACCGACGCGCCGTAGTGCGAGCCGACCGCCGGGCCGGTGTAGGTGATGTCGGCCGGGGCGCCGAACTGCAGGCCTGACGGTCCGCCGTACCAGACCTTGACGAAGCCCTCGTGGCTGTAGTCGGGCGCACCGACGACGACGTCGTCGTAGCCGTCGCCGTTGAGGTCGGCGCCGCACACCGCGTAGCCGAAGCTCGAGCCCGAGTACGGCCCCGCGGCGTACCACGACAGGCCCTGCAGGCCGCTGGCCCCGCCCAGGTACAGCAGCACCAGGCCGTCGTTGGGCGCGTTCCAGGTGTAGTTCGGCGCCGTGACCAGCATGTCGCCGAACCCGTCGCCGTTCACGTCGCCGGCCGGCGCCATGGCCCAGCCCAGGAACGATCCCGACTGGCCGCTGCGGTACCACAGACTGGTCGTGCCCGGCGCATCGGCCTTGCCGAGGTAGAGCTCGGCGCGCCCCTCCTGCACCAGCGTGCCGGTGTACGCCCAGGCGCCGACGAGGATGTCGCTGAAGCCGTCGCCGTTGATGTCGCCCGCGGTGCCCACAGCCGAGCCGTAGAGCACCGACTGCGTGTCGATGTGCCACCAGTTGATGAGGATGGCGCCGGAGCGCGACCCGTTGACGAGCGCCACGATGCCCTCGCCGGCGCCGCCGGGATTGTTGTAGTTGGGTGAGCCCACCAGCAGGTCGCCCAGGCCGTCGCCGTTCACGTCACCGGCGGGCGCCAGCACCGTGCCGAAGGCGTCGCCGCCCACGCTGCCGTACTCGGTCCAGATGGCCGGGCTCTCGATGCCGTTCACGCTGCCGCCGTACGCGGTCGCGCGCCCGATGCCGGCGGCCCAGTCGGTGTAGCCCGGCGCGCCGACGGCCACGTCGGCGTAGTTGTCGCCGTTGAGGTCGCCCGCCCCCGAGACGGCGGCGCCGAAGCGCGAGTCGAGGACGTCGCCGTAGATGACCTTGTCCGGCGCGTTGTGCAGGCCGTCGGCGTGGCCATGGAACACCCACACGCCGCCGCAGGACAGGTTCCCGTTGCCGGGGTTGCGCAGGCCGGGCAGGCCCACGATCACGTCGGCGTAGCCGTCGGCGTTCACGTCGCCGGCCGCGGCCACCGCCGCGCCGAGGTTGTCGCCCAGGTCGTTGCCGGTCAGGTCCCAGGCGGGCGAGGCGCCGGGGCCCGACGGGCCGCCGTACCAGGCCAGCACGCGGCCGCGCGCGCCGACCCAGGCCTGGCCGGTGCCGGCGATGATGTCGTCGTAGCCGTCGCCGTTGACGTCGCCGGCCGTGCTGACATTCTCGCCGAACCGGCAGCTGCCGCCGGTGAAGTCGTTGATGGTCGCGCTCCACGCGGCCGAGGCGCCCAGGCCCGAGGGCGAGCCCAGGTACAGGAAGATGGTGCCGTCGCTGCCGTAGCCGGGCGAGCCCACCAGCAGGTCGGCGTAGCCGTCGCCGTTCACGTCGCCGGCGGGCGAAACGGCGTACCCGAAGTCGGCGTAGTTGGCCGGGTCGTGCAGGCCGTAGATGATCTGGTCGGGGTCGCCGGGCAGGCCCTGGGCCGAGCCGCGGAAGATGAGCACCGCGCCCACGCGCGAGCTGCTCGGGTTGCGCATGCGCGGCGCCCCCACGGCCACGTCGCTGAATCCGTCGCCGTCGATGTCGCCCACGGTGACGACCGACCGGCCGAACTGCACGTAGTCCTGGCCGGACACGTAGTTCCAGTCGGGGCCGGAGACGGCCTTGTCGCCGGCGGCAGCCGGCGGCCAGGCGGACGGGGCCGTCGCGGCCGGCACGACCGGGGGCGGCAACAGGTCGGCGATCGCCGGCGTGGACGCGGACGCAACCGAAGCCAAAATGTACAACATCAACAGGTTACAGGCGACGCCAGCGGCGCTGGGGGCGGAGCGAACCATGAGGGGCCTCCCGGCAGGGGCGAACGCGGCGGGACACCATGACCCACCGCACACGCCAAAGGAGACCGGTTCGCACCGGAAATCACAGGGAATCGCGAGGGAATCCAGGAAACCGCCTGCCGGCAGTCCGCTGCGGATCGGCGCCGGGGCTATCGCTTCCCGTAGTTGGGCGCTTCCTTGGTGATGTGCACGTCGTGGGGATGGCTCTCGTGCACCCCCGCCGTCGTCACCCGCACCAGCTCGGCCTTCTGCTGCAGCTCGGCGATGGTGCGCGTGCCGCAGTAGCCCATGCCGCTGCGCAGGCCGCCGATCATCTGGTAGATGACGTCGCGGGCGCGGCCCTTGTACGGGACCCGTCCCTCGATGCCCTCGGGCACCAGCTTGTCGGCCTCGGTGATCTCGCCCTGGAAGTAGCGGTCCTTGCTGCCCATCTGCATGGCGCCCAGCGAGCCCATGCCGC
>DAOPJF010000038.1:0-12654 GCA_035399525.1 Candidatus Krumholzibacteriia bacterium
GGTCGTGCGCTGCTGCATCACGGCGTAGGGCGCCCAGCTCTTGGGGTAGACGATGTCCGCACCCTCGAAGGCCTCGGCCATGCTCGCCACCTGGGTGAACGAGCCGCCGCTCTCCCCGGCCTGACGGCCGGCGGTCTCGACGATGTCGGGGATCAGGTCGTAGCCCCGGGGATGGGCCAGCACCACGTCCATGCCCAGCCTGGTCATCAGGCCGATGATGCCCTGGGGCACCGACAGGGGCTTGCCGTAGCTGGGCGAGTAGGCCCAGGTCATGGCGATGCGCTTGCCGCGCAGGTTCTCCAGCGAGCCGAACTCGTGCACCAGGTGCTGCAGGTCGGCCATGCTCTGGGTCGGATGGTCGCGGTCGCACTGCAGGTTCACGATGGCCGGCCGCTGGGGCAGCACGCCCGCGGCGCAGGCGTCGTCCAGGGCGCCGGCCACCTCGACCATGTACTCGTGGCCCGCGCCCAGGAACATGTCGTCGCGGATGCCGATGGCGTCGCTCAGGAACGAGATCATCACCGAGGTCTCGCGCACCGTCTCGCCGTGGGCGATCTGGCTCTTGCCCTCGTCCAGGTCCTGCACCGCCAGTCCCAGCAGGTTGGCGGCCGACGAGAACGAGAACCGCGTGCGCGTCGAGTTGTCGCGGAACTGGCTGACGGCCAGGCCCGAGGCGAAGCAGCGCGTGTCCACGTTGTCCGCCCGCATCAGGCGCAGCGCCTCGGCGATGTCCAGCACCTGCTCGAGCTCGGCGCGGGTCTTGGTCCAGGTCAGCAGGAAGTCGCGGCCGCACAGGGCGGTCTCGCGCGAGGCGATGCGGTCGAGGATGGAGTTCAGGTTGCTCATGGATCAGACCTCGCCTTCGGCGGCCATGGCCAGGGCGTACAGGGTGTAGAAGGCGGACGCCTTGACCAGGTCGTCCACCGGGACCTTCTCGTCGGGGGCGTGGGCCATGACCTCGTTGCCGGGCCCGAAGCCGATGACCGGGATGCCGTACAGGCCGTTGATGGTCACGCCGTTGGTGCTGAAGGTCCACTTGTCGACGCGCGCCGGCTGGGCGAACAGCGCCTCGAACACCGCCGCGCCGCGCGCGACGGCCGGATGGTCCTCTTCCAGCACCCAGGTGGGGAAGTAGCTCTCCATGCCGTACGTCAGGCCGGTGTAGGCCGTGTTCTCGTAGGTGAGCACCTCGACCGTGCCGCCGTGGGGGCCCACCGCGGCCTGCAGCTCGGCCACCGCCGACTCCTTCGTCTCGCCGCGGGTCAGGCGCCGGTCGACGTGGAAGCGCGCCGAGTCGGCCACCGCGCACAGCGACGGGCTGCCCGAGCGGATCTCGCTGATGGTCATCGAGCCCTTGCCCAGGAAGGCGTCGAAGCCCAGCCGCGTGTTCAGCTGCTCGACCTCCAGGGCCGCGCGCGCCGCCTTGTAGATGGCGTTGTCGCCGCGCTCGGGCGCCGAGCCGTGGGCCGACTTGCCGCGGAACGACACGGCCATCTCCATGCGCCCGCGCTGGCCGCGGTACACGCCCAGGTTGGTGGGCTCGGTGCTGATGACCAGCTCGGGCTTCAGGCCGGTCTGCTCGACCAGGTACTTCCAGCACAGGCCGTCGCAGTCCTCCTCCATCACCGTGCCGGTGCAGATCAGGGTGACCGCGTCGCCCAGGCCCAGTTCCCGGAGCATCCGGCCCGCGGTGACGAACGCGGCGGCGCCGCCCTCCTGGTCCACCGAGCCGCGGCCGCGCACGAAGCCGTCGACCACGTCGCCGGCGAAGGGATCGAAGGTCCAGTTGGCGAGGTTGCCCACGTCGACGGTGTCCATGTGGGCGTCGATGGCCAGCACGCGCGGCCCGCTGCCGATGCGGCCGATGACGTTGCCCAGGCCGTCGATGGTCACCTCGTCGAAGCCGGCCTCGGCCATCTGGCGGGCCAGCTCGGCATTGACGTCCTTCTCCTGTCCGCTCAGCGAGCGGATGCGGACGAGGCGGCCCAGGTTCGCGGCGGTCAGGTCGCGGTACTGCTCGGCCAGGGCGAGCACGCGTGCGGCATCGGTCATGGTGTGGTCTCCGGGGCGGACGGGGCCGCCAGGTGCATGAGGGTTCGTTCGGGTGTCAGCGGGGCCGTGGTGGGCCCCGGCAGGTCCGGCCGGGCGGCGCGCAGGGCGTCGGCCAGCGCGAGGAAGGCCCCGATGCCGTACATGAACGGCGGTTCGCCCACGGCCTTGCTGCCCATCACGGCGCGCGGGTTCGGGTCCTCCAGGAAGCGCACCTCGAGGGTGCGGGGCATGAAGTCGAGGTCGGGCACCTTGTACTTGCCGGCGGTGTCCGTCAGCAGGCGGCCGTCGGCGCTCCAGGCCAGCTCTTCCATCAGCATCCAGCCCAGGCCCTGGGCCAGCGCGCCCTCGACCTGGCCCAGGTCGGTGGCGCGGTCGAGGCTGGCCGCGGCGTCGTGCACCAGGCGCACGGCGTCCAGGCGGTAGGTGCCCAGCAGGCGGTCGAGGGTGACCTCGGTCACCGCCGTGCCGTAGACGTGGTAGGCGAAGGGCGTGCCCTTCTCGCTCGCGCGGTCGAAGCCCAGGCGCGGCGTGGCGTAGTGGGCGTGGGCCGACAGGTCGGTGCGCGTCCAGTAGGCCTTGTTCACCAGCGCGTCCCAGCCCAGGGGCGTGGGGGCGCCGTCGCGGTGGATGCCGCCATCGTGCAGCGTGAGCGCATCGGCCGCGCAGTCCAGCTCGCGCGCGGCGACCTGGCGCAGGCGCTCCGCGACCTGCAGGCAGGCCAGGCGCGCGGCCTCGCCGTTGAGGTCGGCGCCGGTGCTGGCGGCCGTGGGCGAGGTGTTGGCCACCCGCGCGGTGTTGGCGGTCTCGACGTGCACCCGCGCCTCGGGCACGCCCAGGGTGCGGGCGGCGACGCGGCGGATCTTGCGGGCCACGCCCTGGCCCATCTCGACCGCGCCGGTGCTGACGCCCACGCTGCCGTCCTGGTACACGTGCACCAGCGCGCCCGCCTGGTTCAGCGCCGTGTTGGTGAACGAGATGCCGAAGCACACGGGCATGACCGCCACGCCGCGCGCGAAGCGGTCGTCGCTGCGGTTGTGGGCCTCGGCGGCGGCGGCCAGCGCGGCGAAGCCGAAGGCGCGGTCGGCCGCGTCCCAGCAGCGGGCGGCGCGGCAATCCTCGGCGGCCTGGCCGTAGGGGAAGGTCGCGCCCTCGGACAGCAGGTTCTTCCGCTGCAGGTCGCGCGCGGGCACGCCCAGCTCGTGCGCCGCCGCAGCCAGCGCCGTCTCGATGACGAACATGGCCTGGGGTCCGCCGAAGCCGCGGAATGCCGTGTTGGGGAACACGTTGGTGCGGCAGCAGTGGGCCGTGGCGCGCACGTGGGGCACGAAGTAGCTGCCGGTGCTGTGGAAGAGCGTGCGCTCGAGGATGGCCGTCGACAGGTCGGCCGTCGCGCCGGCGTCCTGGTAGTAGACGACCTCCCAGGCCAGCACGCGGCCGTCGGCGTCCAGGCCCAGCGTCCAGTCGCTCGCGTAGGGATGGCGCTTGCCCGTCATGACCATGTCGTCGGCGCGGTCGAGCACCAGGCGCACGGGCCGGCCCGTCGCCTGGGCGCCCAGCGCGGCCAGCACGGCCCAGGGCGTGGCCTGCTCCTCCTTGCCGCCGAAGCCGCCGCCCAGCCGCCGCACGTCCACCTGCACCGCGTGCATGGGCAGGCCCAGCACGCGCGCCACCACGCGCTGCACCGCCGTGGGGGCCTGGGTGGCCGAGTGCACCAGCAGCGTGCCGTTCTCGGCGGGCACGGCCAGGGCGGCCTGCGTCTCGAGGTAGAAGTGCTCCTGGCCGCCCGAGTCGGCGCGGCCGCTCACGACGTGGGCGCAGGCCGCCCACGCGCCGTCGACGTCGCCGCAAGCGAAGGTGCGCGGCGGGATGATGTGATGCCCCAGGGCCGCGGCCTCGCGCGGGTCGAGCACCGCCGGCAGGGCCTCGATCTCCAGCTCGATCAGCTTGCGCGCGCGCCGTGCGACGGTCGCGCTGTCGGCCAGCACCACTGCGACGGGCTGGCCCACGCAGTGCACCGCGCCGTCGGCCAGGGCCGGCTCGTCCAGGATGATGGTGCCGGTCTGGTTCTCGCCGGGGATGTCCGCAGCCGTCAGCACCGCCGCCACGCCTTCGACAGCCAGGGCCTGCGTCACGTCCAGCCGCACGATGCGCCCGTGGGCGACGGGCGAGCCCAGCACCGCGGCCTCGAGGCAGCCGGCGGGCGCCGGCAGGTCGTCCACGAACACGCTCTCGCCGCGCACGTGCAGGATGCGGTCGTCGCTCTTCACAGCAGCTCTCCGCAGCGCAGGGCCCCGGGCGCGAGCGTCAGGGCGTGGGCCATGAGGATGCGCCGGGCCAGCAGCCGCTTGTAGGCGGCCGTGCCGCGCACGTCGTCGATGGGGGCGATCTCGGCGTCCAGGGCGTCGGCGGCCGCGCGCACCGCCGCGGCGTCCAGCGGGCGGCCCACCAGCGCGGCGGCGGCCCCGCGGGCCAGCAGCGGAACCGGCGCCACGCCGCCCACCGCCAGGCGCGCGTCCGTGACCACGCCGTCCTTCAGCACCACGCGCAGGCACCCGGTCACCGTCGCGATGTCCAGGATGCGCCGCCGCGACACCTTCTCGAAGCTGAAGGCGGCGTCCGCCACGCGAAGCGGCACGCGCACCGCGCGCACGATCTCGCCGGCGGAGAGGTCGATCCGCTTGTAGCCCAGGAAGAAATTCTCCAGCGCCACGCGCCGCCGCGCGCCGCCGGCGGCCTCGATCTCGAGCTCGGCGTCCGCCGCCAGCAGCACCGCCGCCAGGTCGGCAATCGGCGAGGCGTTCACCAGGTTGCCCGCGACCGTGGCGCGGTTGCGCACCAGGGTCGAGCCGAACAGCGGGCCCATCACGCCCAGGGCCGGCACCGCCGCCAGCGCTGCGGACGACGCGGTCAGCTCGGTGATGGTCACGCCGCCGCCGATCACCAGCCGGTGTCCTTCGGCGGCGATCGTGCGCAGGTCGGGCCGCCGCGAGACGAAGCGGGCCTCGCCTTGCGCCAGCGGATCGCGCCGCTGCACCAGCAGGTCGGTGCCGCCGCCCAGCAGTGGCAGGTCGGCGGCGTCAGCGGCCGGCAGCGCGTCCAGCGCCGCCAGGCGCGCCGCCGCATCGGCGAAGTGGCGCGGCAGGATGCCCGCGTCCACCAGCTGCGGCGCGCGCGGCGCCACCGGGTCGATGCGCCCGCGCATTCCGCCGCACAGCGTGTCGATGGCGCGCAGGATCGAGGCGTAGCCGGTGCACCGGCAGATGTTCCCGTCGATGGAGGCCACCGCGTCGCCCACGCTGAAGTCGTCGCTGGCCAGCAGGAACCCGCACAGCGACACCACGAAGCCCGAGAAGCAGAACCCGCACTGGGGCGCGCCCTCGTCCACCAGCGCCTGCTGCACCGGGTTCAGGCCCGCCGGCGGGTTCAGGCCCTCGATGGTCACCAGGTGCCGCCCGGCCAGTTCGCCCACCGGCAGCAGGCACGCGGCCACGGCGCGGTAGCGCACGCCGCCGGTGCCCGCCTCGCCCAGCAGCACCGTGCAGGCGCCGCACTCGCCCTCGTTGCAGCCCTCGCGGGTGCCGGTCAGCTGCCGCTCGCCCCGCAGCCAGGCCAGGGTCGACAGCCCCGCGGGGGCTGCGATGGTGGCCGGCCGGTCGTTCAAGAGCAGGCGGATGGTCGCCATCACGCGCCCTCCGCGAAGGGATCGATGCCCAGGTGGTCGTGCTCGCCCTCGCCGGTCAGCGCCGCCTGCATCTCGGCGGCGATGGCCAGGGCGATGGCCGCGGCCGAGCGCCCGCCCAGCCGCAGGCCGGCCGGCGCGCGCACCAGGTCCAGGGGCGCGTCGGCGCCCAATTCGTCGCGCAGCTCGGCGGCCATGCGCCGCCACTTGCGCGTCGAGGCCACCAGGCCGATGTACCAGGGCCGCGCCCCGCGGCGCAGCACCTCGGCCAGCACCCGCTGGTCGCCGGCGTGCCCGTGCGTGGCCACGACGACGGCGGCCTCGTCCAGGCCCGGCAGTTCAGGCAGCGACACGTAGTCGGGACCGGCGGGCAGGCACGCCGCGCCTCGCCCGACGAGGTACTGGGGGCGGCAATCCACCAGCACGGGCTCGATGCCCAGCGGCGGCAGCAGCGGCGCCAGCGCCTGGCCGATGTGGCCGGCGCCGAACAGGTAGCAGCGGCGCGCGGGGGCGATCCGCTCGAAAAACAACATGACCTTGCCGCCGCAGACCATGCCCGTGGCCACGTCGTGGCTGCCGGGACGATCCTCGTCCAGCAGGTACTCGCGCAGGCGCGGCTCTCCGTCCGCCAGGACCTCCGCCGCCTCGGCCAGTGCGATCTTTTCCACGGCCCCGCCGCCGATCGAACCCGCCAGCAACCCGTCGCCGCCCACCACCATGCGCGCCGGCGGGCCGAGGGGCACGTGGCCCTTGGCCCCGACCACCGTCACGACCACGACGGTGCGTCCCTGCGCCTGCAGGTCGACCAGGGTGGTGAAGATGTCGGTCATGGCGATCCTCGTTCCAGGATGACGGCGGCGCGTGGCCGACCGCCAGGTTCCGGCGCAGCGGTAACCGACAACTATAGGAGTTTTGATTCGTGCCAGTCAATGCAACGTCTTGCCTGATAACGAGAATCATGCCCCGGGGTGCCCGGGATACCGGACAAAGTCTTACCCGCTTCGGGAATCGTTCCGGCTGAATCCCGCCTCGCGCTCCGCTATCCTTCTTGGCGGGCAGCGTGACGGGATGCCTCGGGCACGCGGGCAACAACGGCGGAAGAGGCGGTTTTTTCAGGGCTGATCCGGGAATCAGCCGCATTTACCTAGGCGTGGTGTTGGCCGATCATTATCACTGGTCGGAAGGTGGAGTCCGCTGGATGAATGGACAACCCGCCAACGGCACCGACCGTGGCTCCGGGGACGATGACGCAACCCCGACCCCCTCAGGGATCGTCCCCGGGCCACCCCCTCCTGCGCAACGTCCTCGGTGGGTCACGCACAAGCCCCTTGAAATGAACAGGATCGCACCGCGGGAGGCCGCGCCGGGACGAGGCGCGCATCAGGGTTTTATTTAGTTTTTGTTGTATTTATTAACAATATGTGAGACAATGACTCAGGAATTGGAGGTGACCGTGGCCCAACCGCTCCTGGACACGCGCAACGCCCTGGTCGCCGGCCTCGCCCGGCGCGAGAGCCTCGAGCGCCTCATGGCCGACGTGGCCCACCGCTTCGTCGGCCTTCACGCCGGCCAGGTGGACGGCGCCATCACCGACGCCCTGGCCCGCATCGGCGCCTTCGTCAGCGTCGACCGCAGCTACGTCTTCGTCTACGACGCCGGGCGGCGGACCATGTCCAACACCCACGAGTGGTGCTACGGCGACGTGGAGCCCCAGATCGGTATGCTGCAGGATCTTCCCCTGGACGTCTTTCGCTGGGTGGTCGACCGGCTCGCCGTGGAGAACTGCGTCGAAGTCCCGCTGGTGGCCGACCTGCCCGCCGAGGCGGCCGCCGAGAAGGACATCCTCGAGCAGCAGGACATCCAGTCGCTCATCCTGGTCAGCCTGCGCAGCCGCAAGGGCCATCCCATCGGCTTCATCGGCTTCGACGCCGTGCGGTCGGTGCGCCCGTGGCATCCCGAGGACCGGCACCTGCTCGAGCTGGCGGGCGACCTCATCGCCGCCACCATCGAGCACCGCGACATGGTCAAGGCGCTCGAGTCCAGCGAGACCCACGTGCGCGCCGTGCTCGAGGCCGTGCCCGACATGATGTTCATCCTCGACGGCGAAGGCCGTGTGCTCCACTACAAGGCGCCCCACGACGCGCGCCTGGCCGTCCCCCCGGGGCAGGTGGTGGGCACGTCTATCCGGGCGCTCGCGGGGGAGGACCAGTGGCCGGTGATCCGCAACGCCCTGGTGACCGCCGCGCGCCTGGGCCGCTCTGACGAGTTCGAGTACCGGCTGGAGATTGCCGGCGAACCGCTCGACTTCGAGGGACGCATCACGCGGCAGGGCCCGGACGAGTTCCTGGCCATGGTGCGCGAGATCACCAACCGCAAGCAGAGCGAGAAGGCGCTCAGGCGGCTGGCCCTGCAGCTGACCAGGGCCGAGGAGGAGCAGCGCCGCGAGCTCGCCATGCTGCTGCACGACGGCGTGGGCCAGGAGCTGACCGCGGTCATGCTGCGCCTGCACAGCGTGGCCCGCACGCACGACCTCGCCGAGGGTCCCCTGGGCGATGCGATGCGCATCCTCGAGCGCGCCATGCGCCACACGCAGGAGCTGACGTTCGACCTCAGTCCGCCCTCGCTGTACGAGCTGGGGCTCGAGAACGCGCTGCACGCCCTGGTGCGGCGCTTCGGCGCCGAGTTCGACCTCGACTTCGCCTACGAGTCCCGCGGGGAGCGTCTCGGCCTCCAGCCGGACCTCGGCATCCTGTTCTACCGCACCGCCCGCGAGCTGATGATGAACGCCGTCAAGCACTCCGGGGCGTCCCGGGTGCTGGTGGAAACCTCGCGCATCGACGGCGCCGTGCGCCTGGCCGTGCGGGACGACGGGCGCGGGCTCGATGCTGCCGCCGCCGTCCGCGGGACGGACCGGAACGGCGGATTCGGGCTCTTCAGCATCCGCCAGCGCATCGAGCCGCTCGGCGGCAACCTCGACATCGTATCCGGTGGCGGCACCTGCATCAGCATCACCGTCCCCTTCGGCGAGGAAGGCGGCACCGCAAGCCTGGAGGCCAACACATGAAGATCGTGATCGCCGACGACCACGCCATGATCATCGAGGGGCTGCAGCTCTGCTTCGGCGCCAACCCGGCCTACGAGGTGGTCGGCGTCGCCGAAGACGGCGACCGGCTGATGGAAATGGTCGAGCGCCACCGACCCGACGTGGCCGTGCTGGACATCACCATGCCGAGGATGAACGGCATCGAGGCGACCCGCGAGATCGTCCGCCGCTTCAACGGCGAGACGCGGTGCGTGATCCTGTCCATGCACCGTGACGGCCAGTACGTGGTCGAGGCCTTCCGCGCCGGCGCCCGCGGCTACATCGTGAAGTCGAGCGCGTTCCGCGAGCTCGAGTTCGCCGTCAACTCGGTGATGGAGGGCAAGACATACGTCAGCCCCGAGGTCTCGGACGTGCTCGTGGGCGCGCTGAACGAGCCGGCGCCCGTCGGCGGCGGGCCGTCGCTGTCGGGGCTGACCCGGCGCGAGCGGCAGACGCTGCAGCTGCTGGCCGAGGGCCTGAGCGTCAAGGAGATCTCGTACAAGTTCGGGGTCAGCCACAAGACCGTGCACGCCTACCGGGCGTCGGTGCTCGACAAGCTGCAGATCGACAGCCTGGCCGGATTGACGAAGTTCGCCATCCGCCACGGGATCACGAACGTCGGCTAGTTCCTTTCGCCGGCATCGCGCGTCCCCGCGCCGACCGGCTCGCCCCCGATGCAGAGCCGGTCGCGTCCTTCGTCCTTGGCCTGGTAGAGGGCGCGGTCCGCGCGGGCCAGCACTTGGGCCGGCGTGTCGCCCAGCGCGGCCACGGCCACGCCCGCGCTGCAGGTCAGGTCGAGCCGGCCGCTGGGCACCGGGATCTCGAGCCCGCGCACCGCCGCCAGGATGCGCCGCGCCGTGCGCCGGGCCTGCTCGGCCGTGGCCCGGTTCAGGATGAGCGCGAACTCCTCGCCGCCGTAGCGCGCCGCGATGTCCGTGCGCCGGCATCCGGCCGCGACGACCTCGCCGAGCCGGCGCAGCACCTCGTCGCCCACGCCATGCCCCCAGGTGTCGTTGATGCGCTTGAAGTGGTCGACGTCGATCATGACGACGGCGTAGCCGGTGCCGTCGCGCGCGAACAGGGCGGCGGCGCGGGACAGCGCGTCGTCGAACGCCCCGCGGTTGACCAGGCCGGTCAGGGCGTCGATGCGGGCGTGCACCCGCAGCATCTCGATCATGCGCCGCGTGCGCATGGCCACGCCGATGCGGGCGCGCAGCTCGACCGGCACGAAAGGCTTGGTCACGTAGTCCGAGCCGCCGATGTCCAGGGCCTCGGCCACGCGCTCGGGAGACCGGTCGGCCGTCAGGAAGATGACCGGGATGTCGCGCGTCCGCTCGCAGTCCTTCAGCCGCCGGCAGGCGGCGTATCCGTCGGTGCCGGGCATGCCGATGTCCAGGACGATGACCGACGGCAGCTCCGCCTCGGCCAGGGCGAAGCCCGATTCGGCATCCATGGCGTGCAGCAGGCGCCCCGCCAGCCCCTCGAGGTGGAAGTCCGCCAGGTCGTGCACCGCGGGGTCGTCGTCGATCAGCAACAGCTTCGTTTCGGCCATGTCTGTCTGCTCCCGCTCAGGTTGCCGGGACGCCCGCGGGCTCGGGCGCGCCGCGGCGCGCCGCCTCCGCGAGCTCGACCAGTTCCTCGATGCCGCCGCGGACGTCCTCCAGGTCGGCTCCGGCGCGCAGGCTCTCCTCGGCATCGGCCGCCACACGCGAGATGTCGGGGTAGCCGAAGCTCGCCCCGGTGCCGTGCAACCGGTGCGCGAGGGACTCGACCTGGAGGGCATCGCCGTCGGCGAGGGCCGTCCGCAGCTGCTCGGCGATCGTGGCCAGGGTGCCGAGGTAGCGCTCGAGGTGCACCGCGAAACGGGGTTCGTCGGCCATCCGCGAGCGCAGCCGGCGCGGAGCCGCCGCCGGGATGCGCCCCTGCGGCAGGAACGAGGCGACGGTCTGGATCAGGCCCTGCGGCTCGATGGGCTTGGCCAGGTAACCGTGGCAGCCGAAGGCCAGGCAGGCCTCGCTGTCGCCGGCCATGGCGTGGGCCGTCAGGGCGACGATCGGCGTGCGCACGCCCTGCGCCCGCAGGGTGCGCGTGGCCTCGTAGCCGTCCATCACCGGCATGCGCATGTCCATCAGGATCAGGTCGTAGGGTCGGCCCGCGGCCTGCGCCGCGTGCACCGCCGCCACCGCCTCGGCGCCGTCGGCCACGCACTCGGGCACGATGCCGGCTTCCTCGAGGTAGAACGAGACGATGGTGCGGTTGTCCGGGCTGTCGTCCGCCAGCAGCACCCGGGCGCCGTCGACCGCGGCGCAGGCCGCGGCCGGCGCGGCGGCCTGGGCTGCGGCCGCGGGCGGAGCGGCGGGCTCGGCCGGCAGCCGCACCGTGAAGGTGCTGCCCGAGCCCAGGCCCGAGACCACCGTCAGGTCGCCGCCCAGCATGCGCGCCAGCCGGCGCGAGATGTCCAGGCCCAGGCCGGTGCCGCCGAAGCGCGCGTGGTCCAGGCCGGCCGCCTGCTGGAACGGCTGGAAGACGGCCTCGAGCTGGTCGTCCGCGATGCCGATGCCGGTGTCGCGCACGGCGATCACCAGGTCGCCGGTGCCGTCGCCCGCGGCCGGCTCGTGGCGCACGGCGACCTCCACCGAGCCGCGCTCGGTGAACTTCACCGCGTTGCCCACGAGGTTGACCAGGATCTGGCGCAGCCTCAGGCCGTCGCTGACGATGGCCAGCGGCACGTCGGGCATGATCTCGACCCGGAAGTCGAGCATCTTGTCGGCGGCCTTCACGCGCATCGAGGTCGCCACCGTGTCGATGGCGGCCCGCACGTCCACGGCCTCGCGCACCACGCGCAGCTCCTTGGCCTCGATCTTCGAGATGTCCAGCAGGTCGTTCAGCAGCGCCACCAGGTGGTCGGCGTTGGAGCGGATCTGGCCCACCCAGTAGAGGTCGCGCTCGCCCAGCCGCTCGCGCCCGCGCTCGAGGATGTCGGCGAAGCCCACGATGGCCGTCAACGGCGTGCGGATCTCGTGGCTCATGCGGGCCAGGAACGTGGACTTCACCAGGTTGGCCTGCTCGGCGCGCTGCAGCGCGGTCTCGAGCTGCTTGCGCGTGGCCTCGTGGGCCCGGTGCAGGTGCAGGCGCTCGAAGGCGTAGCCCAGCGACTCGAGGACCGAGCGCAGGGTCTCGCCGTCCCCCTCGCTCCAGTGGCGCATCGCCCGCCCGGCTTCGAAGGCCAGGACGTAGGCCAGGTCGTCGCCCAGCCGCACCGAGTGCAGCAGCAGCGCATGGCTCCCGCGCTGCGCCAGCAATTCGCCCAGGGGGCCCTCGGGTCGCGGGTCGTCGGCGCCGAGGGCAAGCGAGGCCCGCACGCCGCCGGGTTCGATCTCCCGCCAGGCGCCCAGCACGGCCAGGGCGCCTGCCGTCCAGGGGCGCCGGGGGCCGGCGGCCGGGTCGTGCCAGGCGTGGATCGGCTCGCACCAACCCGAGGCCGGATCATGGCTCAGCAGCACGCCGCCGTCGGCGCCCATCATGCCGCCCACGTCGGCCAGGATCGCCCGGGCCGCGGCCTGGATGGCGTCCTCGTCGGAGCCGTGGGCCAGGCGGACGGCCGCCTCCTCGCGCACGGCGGCGGCGCGCCGGCTGCGCAGTTCCTCGCGGCGCCGGGCGGTGATGTCCTGGTGCGTGCCGGCCGCGCGCAAAGGCCGGCCTGCGGCGTCCCGCGCGATGACGCGCCCGCGGTCCAGCACCCAGATCCAGCTGCCGTCGCGGTGCCGCAGCCGATGCTCGGTCTCGTAGTGGTCGCTCTCGCCGTCGAGATGGCGTTGCACGTCGGCCATGACCCGCCGGG
>DAOPJF010000039.1:0-12335 GCA_035399525.1 Candidatus Krumholzibacteriia bacterium
GGATGGCACGGCGACGTGCCCTGGATGTCGTACATGTCCACCGAGCAGAACAGGGGATCGGCCGAGATGTTGCCCGCCGTCCCGGTGGGGTCGGCCACGCCCGAGAACTGGGCGTTGCTGTTGCCCCAGACGTCGTTGCAGGCGAACGCGGCAGAGCCGCTGCTCATGGCGAAGCCGTTGGCGAAGCTCGCGCCGCCGGTGTTGCCCGCCAGGATCGTGTTCTCGACGGTCACCGTGCTGCCGGTGGCGTAGATGCCGCCGCCGCCGGTGGACGTGCCGTCGTTGCCGGCGATGGTGCAGCCGGTGACCAGCGCCGAGGGCGCGCCCTGGATCTGCACGCCGCCACCGAAGAACACGCCGGCGTTGCCGGTGACCACCGCATGGGCCAGGTCCACCGTCGATCCGGCGTCGAACATCAGGCCGCCGCCGGCGTGGGCCGTGTTGCCCGTCACCGTCACGCTGTCGAGGGTCGCCGCCACGCCGCCGAAGTAGGCGCCGCCGCCGTTGCTGAAGGTCGCCGAGACGGCCCTCAGGTTCCCGTCGAGGGTCACGCCGTGCAGGTCGGCCTGCCCGCCGGACTTGTACAGGCCGCAGCCCTTGCCCGAGGCCGAGTTGCCCGAGATCGCGCCGCCGGTCATGGCCAGCGACGAGGTGCCGGCGTAGTTCGCGACATAGACGCCGCCGCCGTCCACCAGCCCGGTGTGGCCGCTGACCGAGCAGTTCTCGAGGGTGAGCGCCGCGTCCAGCGCGTGGATGCCGCCGCCGCTGGGCGCCTGTCCCAGGAAGTCGGCGATGGCCGTGTTGTTCCGGATGGTGCAGCCGCGCAGCACCGGTGCGCCCTGGTACGCGAACAGGCCGGCGCCGAGCACGGCCGCGTTGGCCTCGAGGGTCACGTTCTCGAGCACCGCGTGCGAGTTGTACAGCATGACGCCGCCGCCGCAGCCCAGGCTGCTGGCGCCGCCGACGGTGTTGCCGGTGACCAGCAGGTTGCGCAGGGTCGGCGAGGTGCCGTTGGCCATGACGCCGCCGCCGTAGCGGGCCGAGTAGGGGATGCCCGCGAACTGCAGGCCGCCGCCGCCCTGGATGACGAAGCCGTCCACCTCGGTGTCCAGGTCCACGCCGCCGAGGAAGCGCACCACCGACGACGACAGGTTGCCCTGCAGCACCGTCGGGTTGCCCAGCGGGTCGCGGCTGCCGTAGTCGGCGCTGTAGCCGCCGCAGAACTTCACGCCGCGGTTGGGGATGATCACCGACTCGGTGACCGTGTCGCCGCCCACCATGGCCACGGTGTCGCCCGACGCCGACGAGTTCAGCGCATCGTACAGCGTGGGGAACTCGGACGGATAGCGGTGCACGTTGTCGCCCAGCGCCTTCAGCAGGTTCACGCGGCCCGCGCCAAGCAGCCCGGCGTAGGCCGGGTTCACCGCGTCGATGTCGTCGGCCGAGCTCATCAGCAGGTTCGACACCTGCGTGTAGGTCCAGCCCGGGTGCGCCGACCACACCAGCGCCGCGGCGCCGGCCGTCAGGGGCGACGAGAAGCTGGTGCCCTGCACCGTCGCGTAGGTCGAGGTCTGGGTCGAGGCGTTGTAGGCCGTGGTGTACATGGCCACGCCCGGCGCCGAGATCTCGACCCAGGTGCCGTAGTTCGAGAAGCTGGCCTTGCCGTCGTTCTGGTCGGTGGCCGCCGCCGCCAGCACGCCGGGGTAGGTGCTCAGGTAGCTGGGCACGCCGTTGACCGGATCGCTGTCGGTGTCGTCGTTGCCCGCGGCGGTGACGATGAGGATGCCCGCGGCCTGGCACGACTGCACCGCGAACTGCAGGTAGCTGGTCGAGCCCCAGCTGCCGTTGATGATGTCCGCGCCGTTGCCGGCCGCGTAGATCATGGCCGACGACACGAAGTCCATGCGCACCACGCCCTGGCTGGTGCCGGCCGGCAGGTAGCCCGCGCGCAGCGCCATGATC
This sequence comes from Candidatus Krumholzibacteriia bacterium, assembly GCA_035399525.1. Taxonomy (GTDB): domain Bacteria; phylum Krumholzibacteriota; class Krumholzibacteriia; order LZORAL124-64-63; family LZORAL124-64-63; genus JACZKN01. Next base: position 1,963 of record DAOPJF010000039.1, read on the forward strand.
TTGCAGCCCGGCGCCACACCCGCGATGCCGACGCCGTTGTCGGTGATCGCGCCCACGATGCCCGAGCAGTTGGTGCCGTGGCTCTCGTAGTCCGACGGGTCGTTGTCGGCGGTCGTGACGTCCTCGTCGGGCCAGCCCTGGCTGGCCGGGATGTTCACGAAGTCCCAGCCGCGGATGTCGTCGACCTTGCCGTTGCCGTCGTCGTCCACGCCCGGGTTGCCGTAGTACTCGGTCCAGTTGGTCCAGATCGAGCCGTTGACCTTGTCGGGGTGCGGGCCGCCCAGGTCGGGATGGCGCCAGTCGACGCCCGAGTCGATGATGGCCACCACCACGTTGCTGTCGGCCAGCGTCTGGTTCCAGGCGCCGACCGCGCGCACGTCGCCGCCGCCGACGTTCATGTTGCGCAGGTACCACTGGTTGCCGCTGATGCCCGGGTCGTTGGGCAGGTACGCCTCGGTGCGGCAGATGTCCACCGCGCGCACGAGCGCGACCTCGGGCAGGGCCGCGAACGCCGCGAGCACGTTGTCCAGGCCCATGGACGCCGGGAAGTCGAAGGCGAAGGTGCGGTCGAGCACCGACACGTCGAAGGTGCCGACGGCCTTGTCCTCGCGGATCGCCGTCTCGATGCGCCTGGCCAGCTTCTGCGTCAGGCCCGCGTAGGGCGCCTCGACGCCGCGCACCTGGAAGCGCTGCACCAGCGCGTCGACGCCGGCCAGGCCGGTGGCGCCGGCGGCGGCCTTGGCCGCGTCGAGCGTGACGCCGGCCTTGAAGGTGACGACGACGCGGTCGGGCACCTGGCCCACCACCGTGCCGTTCTCGTAGGGGCGGGCGGACGCCGTCGCGGCTGCCGCGGCCAGCGCGCAAACCAGGGCCAGGAGAAGTCGCTTCATGATCGGGAAGACCTCTTTGGGTTGTCGGGGCTCGGGCTGGGCCGGCGTGGCGAGGCGGCCGGCGGGTCCACAGGTCCGTCGCCGCGGGGGCGCAGACAGGCGGAATTCTGCTATACGATGTCGCAAAATAGATTATAAAGAAACGGGACACGACCATCAACAGCCGGATCGACTGCGCCGCGGCGGCCGTCCGGCCCGGCCCGGAGGCGTTGCCCCCCTTGACGTTGCGCGACATCCTGTTCATCGAGCCCTACGACGGGGGCTCGCATCGCGCTTTCCGGGAGCAGCTGGCGGCCTGCTCCGGCCATCGTTTCACGGCCCTGACCCTGCCGGCCCGCTTCTGGAAGTGGCGCATGCGCGGCTCGGCCGTGTGGTTCGCCGACCGGCTGGCCGCCGATCCGCCCGCGCGCTGCGACCTGCTGATGGCCACGGGCTTCGTGAACGTGGCCGACCTGCGCGGCCTGCTGCCGCCCACGCTGCAGGGCGTGCCCATTTTGCTGTACATGCACGAGAACCAGCTCACCTACCCGCTGTCGCCCGAGGAGGAGTTCGACTTCCACTTCGGCTTCACCAACATCCTGAGCTGCCTGGCCGCCGACCGCGTGGTCTTCAACTCGGCGTGGCACCGCGCGATCTTCCTCGACTCGCTTCCCGACTACCTGGCCCGCATGCCCGAGGCCGTGCCGTCGGGCGTGCGCGAGCGTCTCGAACACAAGAGCACCGTCTGCGCCGTGGGCCTGGACCGTGCGGCGCTGCCGGCGGACCACTTCCCGCAGTACCGCGGAGGTCCCTGCGATCCGGGCGTGGGGCCGACGTGGCCCCGGGGCGGGGCGCGCCCGCTGCTGCTGTGGAACCACCGCTGGGAATTCGACAAGCGTCCCGAGGTCTTCGCCGGCGCGGTGCACCGGCTGCTCGACGACGGCCTCGACTTCGCCGTGGCCCTGGTGGGCGATCCGCGCGCCGAGCACCCGGCGTTCCTGGCCCTGCGCGACCGGCTGGGCGACCGCTGCGAGGCCTTCGGCCTGGTGCCCTCGCGGGCCGACTACGATGCGCTGCTGGCCCGGGCCGACGTGGTGGTGTCGTGCGCGGCGCAGGAGTACTTCGGCATCAGCGTGGCCGAGGCGGTGCACGCGGGCGCCTACCCGGTGCTGCCGCGCGCGCAGGTCTATCCCTCGCTGTACGGCACGCGCTGCAAGGGACGCCACTTCTACGACGACGGCGACCAGGCGCAGCTGGCCGCCCTGCTGGCCGACCTGGTGCGGGGCCGGGGCTGCGGCCACGTCTGCTCGCTGGACCGGGACGTCGACGCGTTCTGCTGGCCGCGGCTCGGCCCGGTGTGGGATGATCTGCTGGACGCCGCCGCGGGCGGCGCCGCCCCCGGCGAAGGAGGCCGCCGTTGACCGACCCTCGACCCTGCCGCGCGTTCCTGGTGGACATCGAGGGCGTGCTCGTGCGCGACAAGCGCTACCTGCCCATCGCCGGAGCGGTGGCCTGGCTCGAGAACCTCGAGGCCCGCGGCCTGCCCTGGTGCCTGGTCTCCAACAACACGAGCCACGCGCCCGAGGACCTGGTGTCCGACCTGCGGCATGCCGGTTTCCCCGTCACCCTCGAGCGCCTCGTGGGGGTCCTGGGCCTGGGGGCGCAGTGGCTGCGGCAGCGGGGGCGCCGGCGCATCCACTGGCTGGGCCGGCCGGCCCTGGCCGATTGGTGGCGTGGGCAGGGGTTCGCCCTGGTCGGCCCCGACGACTGCGAGACCGTGGTGCTGGGGGTCAACGCCCACCTGACGGTCGAGGCCCTCGACGCGGTGCTGCCGGCCCTGCACGACCGGCAGGTCGAGCTGCTCTGCCTGCATCGCAACGGGTTCTGGCTCGACGATCGCTCGGGGCGGCGCCTGGGCCCGGGCGCCTGGGCGGCCGCATTGGCGGCCGCGGCGCCGGCCACGCGGGTCGTCACGGTGGGCAAGCCGGCCGAACCCATCTACCATGAGGCCTTGAAAAGGGTTGCCGCCGCTCCGGCCGACACCCTATTTATCTCGGACGACCCGGTGGCCGACCTGGTGACGGCCGCCCGGCTGGGCATGCGCACGGCGTTCGTGCTCTCGGGCAAGTTCGCCGACTGCAGCGTGCTCGGCACCCTGGACCAGGAGCAGTGGCCGCACATCATCGGCGGCAGCCTGGCCGACATCGATCCGGACGGGACCGGCGCCGACGCGCCGATGAAGGGATAGAGCACCATGGCGGAGCCCAACGGCTCGGACAACCGGCAGCCCCAGGCCCCGCGGGGCGGGCGCCCGGGAGGGCGGCGCGGCGGCGGCGGCGGGCGCAGCGGAGGCAGGCCCGGCGGATCCGGCGGATCCGGGCGCGGCCCCGGCGGCCCGGGTCGTTCCGGCGGCGGCCAGGGCGGAGGCCCCGGGCGCGGCGACCGCGACCGCGGCGGCCACGGGCGCTACGGCGGCGGCTACGGCGGCAGCAACGGGGGTGGCCCCCGACCGGCCAGTGCCGACAAGCCCGAGAAGACCGAGAAGGTCAATCCCGCCGCGGTGACCCTGGCGCTGTCGTCCTGGGACCTGGCCCGCACCCGGCGCGAGCTGCCGGACACCCCGCGCGGCCTGGTGATGACCCTGCGCAGCCACAAGCGCCTGCTCGAGACCTACGAGGCCGAGCTGGCGCTGCCCGAGGCCGACCGCAGCTACCTGCGCGTGCGCGAGGACGCCACGGGCTCGGTGCTGCTGGTGCCCGGCGTCTCGACGCGCCCGGGCGACCTGCACATGCTGGCCGCGGCGCTGCACGAGGCGAAGTTCAACGTCTACGTCATCCGGCTGAGCGACCAGGGCGAGACGCCGCGCGCCGACGGCCGCATCTCGTGGGCCGCCGGGCTCGAGCAGGTGCGCCAGCGCTACCGGCTGATGGCCCGCGGTTCGGGGCACGTGCACGTGGTGGGCCTGGGCTTCGGCGCCACGCTCGCGCTGCACCTGGCCAGCCTCGAGAACGTGGCCTCGCTGGTGCTGCTGTCGCCGGCGATCATGCCGCGCGAGTCGCTCTTCCAGCGGATGCTGGTGCGCATGAAGCTGCACCGCGTGGCGATGCTGCAGAAGTGGATCGGCTGGGACACCGACACCGTCGAGGGCATGGACACGGCGCGGGGGAAGCTGGGCAACCTGAAGATCCCGCTCTACGGCGCCCAGTGCGAGGATGACGAGCGTGCCAGCCCGCATTCGGTGCGCATCCTGCAGCGCAAGACGCGCCACCCGGATTCGCGCTTCCGCATCTTCCCCGTGGGCGGTCACGCCATCCTGACCAGCCACGGCGAAGAGACGCTTTACGAGGACATCGTCGACTTCTGCTCGGGCCGCTAGGCCGCGCCCGGATCCGCGGCGCTGCCTACGCCGCCGCCAGGCCCAGCCGCGCGGGGTCCACGCCCAGGGCCGCGGCCCGCGCGCGCAACGCGGCCTCGCGCAGCGGCGTGGGGTCGGCCTGCCAGGCGGCGAGATCGTCCAGCAGGTCATCCATCGTCGCGACCGGCACCGGACACGCCGGCGCGTGGCCGTCCGCCGGCTGCAACAGCTGCGCCAGCGCCCCGTCGTCCAGCTGCGCCCCCAGGTTCCAGCGCCGCGTGGCCAGCACCCCCAGCACGTGCACGTAGTCGTCGAAGCGGTCGGCCAGCTTGCGCAGCACCGCCGCGCGCGCCGCGTGGGCCGGCCGGCCTTCCAGCAGGTTGGCCGCCAGGGCGTAGCAGGCCTGCCCGTGGGCCAGGTCGCGCGCGCGCACCTGCGAGGCATCCACGCCCCAGGGCACGCGCCGCCGTCGCAGCCCGTCGCCCACGTCGAACAGTCCCAGCATCACCAGGCGGTGGTCGCCGTTGGCGGCGTAGTGGTCGGCCTGGGCGCTCCGCGGCAACCGCGCATCCGGGGGCATCAGCAGCGGATCGGCGCCCGGGAGCACCCGCGGGTCCGCCGGCCCGGCCACCAGGTGCGCCAGCAGGTGCACCAGGTACACGTTCACGTCCTCGTCCGGCCCCGCCAGGTTGGTGGGGAACTGCGACGCGTGCCGGGCCTCGAGCAGCTCCTGCCCGAAGTACCAGGAGACCGGCCGGGCCCCGCCCCAGTCGGGGAACAGGCCGCGGTAGCGCAGGACGTTCGGTCGGGGGGCGGTGGGCACGAGCGGCATGGCGGATCCTTCCGGGGCTCGGGTTCCCAGGCGCCAGTGCATGGATCGTGCCGCGTGGTATGATTATAAGTATTTATAATAAAACAACTTATGTCGATATTCGTGCCGTCTGCTGCCGACTTCGTCCCCAAGGCTGCCAGATATCGTGCCACCGACCCCCGGACGGAGGCGCCTCCGCAGAATTACGCTTTGGTTTCCCGGCAGGCCGCCGAAACAAGAACCTGAATCCGCGCCCGCTTGCGTGCCGGCAGCCCCGGCCCGGGTCGCGATGGATCATTCAGCCCGGGTCCCCGGGACCCGCCGGCCTGCCCGCCTGGAAAGGATTCGCGCATGAGCAGGAACGACCAGAACGAGTGGACCGACAGCCTGGACTTCGAGTCCCTGGCCGACGAGCAGGAGAGCATCGCCCCCGAAGCCGCGGCCGACGCCCCGGCCGAGGCTCCCGCCGCCGCCGCGCCCGCCGAGGCGCCCGCGCCTTCGCGCCGGACCCCCCGCAAGCGGCAGCGGCCCCGCGTGTCGGGGGGCGGGCTCGGCGTCCTGTTCGCGGCGTCGACCATCGTCGCGGCCATCGGGCTGGCGGGCGCCGTCGTGACGGCTGCGGGGCTCGATCCCGTCGGCCTCTGGCAGCCCCAGGGCCTGCTGGACACCACGAGGCTGGTGGACTTCCAGGCCCACCCGCTGAACCTCGTCTACGTCGTCGCGTTCGGCACGGTGCTGCTGGCGCTGCTCGGCGCGGCCTCCATCGCCCGCGCCGTCGGGGCGGCTTCGCGCGCCGCCGCGGCCGACGCCGTGCTGGTGGACAAGCTGACGGCCCTGCGCATCGACGACGAGAAGGGCTGGCAGGATCCGCTGTTCAAGCAGCACGCGACCGCCGCGGCCTTCGTGAACGAAAACGTGGGCGCCTGGCGCCTGAACGAGGCGCGGCAGCGGCGTGCCACCGGCCTGGAGGGTGAGCTGCAGCGCCTGGTGCGCGCGGCGGGCGCCGGCAACCGCGCCGGGCTGGCCGACCGCTTCGACAATCCCAACGTGGGCAGCGTGGCCGACGAGCTGGTGCGCTACCACGACGAGCGCGAAGCCGCGCAGCAGGAGGCCGCGGCCATCCGCGCCAAGGACCGCGAGGAGGCCGAGCGGCTGCTGAACCTGATCGTCGAGGCCTGCGGCTGGTCGAACGCCGCCATGGACAAGATGGGCGTGCAGGGGAGGCAGTTCGAGCAGGTCGCCGCGGCGGTGCGGCGCCTGGCCGACCAGGGTTCCCGCGGGGCCGACGATCCGGTCGCGCGCTCGGCGGCGGCGCTGGCCTCGCTGCGCAGCCACCTGACCAGCCTCAAGCCCGCGCCGGCGAGCGGCGCGGCCGACCTGGACAAGCTGGTGGACCGGGCCAACAAGCTCGCGTTCCAGATCGCCATGGAAGTCAGCCGACTCGGCCCGCGCGGCGAGCGGCTGCTGCCCATGACCCAGGCCCTCGAGGAGCTGGCCACCGAGTTCCGCAGCGTCGGGGCCGGCGTGGGCCGTCCCGAGGCCTCGGACGAGGCCTTTGCGGCGGCCGACCACACCCTCGGCAACGTGCAGCACGCCCTCGAGCAGGCGGCGGCCGCGACGGCCGAGTGGCGCCGCGCCGCCAACGAGACCGCCCCCGTCGCCGCGACGGTGGCCGCCCAGCTGGCGGCCCTGACGACGGGGTTCAACGGGCAGATCGAGCGGCTGAACAACGCCGGCGAGGCCTGTGCGCGCATGACGGGCCTGACCTTCGACCCGGCGACGGTGAAGGCCGTCGACCCCGTCGAGGCGCCGCAGCTCGACCTGGGCCTCTCGCGCTTCGATCCCTTCGGATCGCAGGCCGCCGATCCGGCGCCGTCGTCGATCCTGGGTGCGGCTCCCGAGTTCGATCCGTTCGCCACCGGGGAGGCGCCTGCGGCCGATGCCGGCGGCGGCTTCGCCGATCCCGATCCCTTCTTGGCCGAGGCCGAGGAGCCGGTGTATGATCTCGGCGGCTTCGGTGCCGTGAGCCTGGACGCTGCCGCCGAGGCGGCCCCGGCCATCCCGGCCTTCGACGTCACGCCGGCGTTCGACCAGGGCTTCGCGGCGGATGCGCCCGCGGCGGCCCCGGCTCGGGCCGGGGCCCCTGACGAGCCTCAGGACGACGTGCTGGATCTCGCCAGCTTCGGCGCCGTGCGGCTGGATCACAACGAGCCCGCGCTGGCCCTGCAGCCGGCGGGCGTCGACGAGGACATCCACGACCTGGCCGAGTTCGGCGCCGTGCGCCTGGACTAGGCGCGGCGACGCCCCCGGGGCCCGCCGCGAGGCCGGGCAGCCCGAGGAGCGCCGCCGGTGGGCGATCGCGACCGCGAACACGACGGGCCCGCGCGTGCGGGACGGGACCTGGCGGAGCTGGCTGACCGGCTCCGCCGTTCCGTTGGGGGCGGCGACGCCCCGGCCGCGGGTGCGTGGAGCAGCCGGTTCGCTGCCCTGGCGGCGGCCTGGGGCTGCTTCGCCGAGGAGAACGCCGACCCCGGCTGCGCGGCCCTGGCCGATGCCCTGGTCGACCTGGCGGCCGCCCTGGACGGATCGCCGGTCGTCGACGGCGACGGCCGCCTCGAGCTGACCCGCCACGACCTCGCCCTCGGCCGCCTGATCGCCCGCTGCGATGCCGCCGGCGTCGCGTCGGTGACCGCCGACGCCGACGCGTGGCAGGACTTCGGCGCGCGTCCGGCTCCGGATTCCGGCGCGCCGGCCGCCGCTGCGGCCCCGGCCCGGCAGCCCGGCCCGGTGATCCTGCTGGTGGCCAGCCCCTTCCTGCGCGACACGCTGGCCGCGCGCCTGGCGGGCGCGGGCCGCTCCCTGGTGACGGCCGCCGGCGTGGACGAGGCGCGCGCCCTGTTGCGGCGCGCGCCGGACGGCGGCCTCGTGCTGTGCGACAACGAGGAACCCACCAACCACCTGCGCCGGCTGCGCAGCGCCCTCGGCGGCGCGCCCGCCGGGCGGGTGACCTTCGTGCTGGTGGCGGCGGGCTCGGACGCGAACGGCGGACAGTCCCGCCGGGCGCAGGCCGTGGGCGCGGACGCGGTGTGGGCCGAGCCGTGGCGCCCCGAGCACCTGGCGCGCCTGGGGTCGCCGGCCGGAGCGGGCGGCATCTCCTGACCGTCCCGCCGTGCGGATTGCAACGGCGCGTCGGGGATTGAGGTATCCTGCACCGTCGGGGTGTGGTCCCGGGGACTTCAGGAATCCCGTTGATTGCTATTAACTCCTTTGAAATACCCGATATTGCTCATCTGTGGTCAAGGTCGGGGCCGGGCACGCTAGTTGCTTTTTCGTGATGCAACGCGTGTGTGGCACGCTGATTACAACCTTGGGAAGGAGTCCACCCATGCCCGACTACAGGGACCAATCCAGGATCTACATCGGGGGGGACGACCAGGTCGCTCAGGTGATGACCTCCGTCGAAGCGGCGGAGTACCTGAAGATGCATGTCAAGACCGTCTGTCGTTTGGCGAAGGAAGGGAAGATCCCGGCGAAGAAGGTCGGCAGCGAGTGGCGGTTCCTCCGGTCCGTCCTCGACAACTGGCTGGCCGAAGCGCTCGTGTGACCCTTGCCGGCGCATGATGCGCCGGTCGCCACCTGCGTCAGGAGCAGACCATGGCCACCCGCCTCGAACCCTTGAAGCTCGCGCATCCGAACCTGTTCGGCGTTCGCGTGGTCGGCACGGTCGGCCCCGGCGACCGGGACCGGCTGCGCGAGCTCGCCGACAAGTGCCTCGACCGCGGGAAGCTGCGCCTGGTCATGGACCTCGCCGGCATGAACGCGGTGGGGGGCGGCGGTGCGCGCACCCTCGCCGAGTTCCAGGAGAGCCTCATCGCCGCCGACGGCGAGGCGGTCTTCTGCGGCGCCACCGACCTGGTGCGCCACTTCCTGGAGCAGAAGTTCGACGGCCTGCCGCTGCGCTTCTACCGCGACGTGGCCGAGGCCGAGGCGGCCTGCGCCGCCGAGTCGGACGAGGCTTGCGAGGTGGGGGCCGTGGCGCTGGCGGACCTGGACGACGAGGACCCGGAGGCGTCGACCGCCTCGGTGGCCGAGGTCGTCGGCGCCGCCGCAGCGGCCGCGGACGAGCCCGAGGTGACCGGCGGGCGGCGCAAGGAGCACCAGTACACGTCGCTGTCCGACGCGGTGGCCTCGCTGGGCCGCTGGACGGCGCACGACGACAAGGCGGCCTTCGCCACGGCCCTGGGCAACATGCTGTTCAGCCACGGCCTGGCCGACCAGACGGTGCTGCTGGTGCGCCGGGGCGAGCTGATGATCGAGCCCGGCGGCGAGCGCGTGGCCTCGTGCGACGGGGGCCTGGTCAAGGGCGTGGCGGCGGTGCGCCGTCCGCTGACCCTGCTCGACCTGGCGGCCGACGAGCTGGACGAGGTCGACACGACGCTGCTGGCGGCCGTCGATCCCGACGTCATCCTGCCGGTGCACATCGACGACGCCCTGGCCGCCATGGTGATGCTGCGGCGCGAGGGCGACGAGCGCGAGTACTCGGTGGCCGAGAACTTCGCCCTCGAACTGCTGATGCGCGTGCTGACGGCCCGCGACGAGGCCGTGCCCGCGGCCGCGGCCGTGGACGAGGACGAGGACGCGCCCAGCGGCCAGCCGGCCTGGGCGCCCGACGGCACGACCACCGCCGAGGTGCTGCTGCAGCTGGCGCTGGACCTGCCCGAGGCCGTCGACCGTCCGCACTTCTGGCGCATCTTCGCGCGGCACGGCTGGCCCGTGCTGCCCATCAACCAGCTGGGCTTCCTGGCGGCCGACCGCGCGCGTCCGCAGATCATGGTCGGCGGCAACGACTCGTGGATGGGGCTGGACCTGGGCAACGAGCGCCTGCAGCTCTACTTCGCGACCATCGAGCGTCCGGTCGCCGTGGCCAACATGCCCTCGTTCTTCAAGGACGTGCGGCACGAGATGCGCCAGGCCGGCGTGGACTGGGTCGTCTCGCTGAAGTGGGACGGCGCCCACCTGGGCACCGTGCTGCTGGAGCTGAACCGCGACTTCACCTGCGACGACACCACGGGCCTCCTGGAGGAGCTGTTCACCGAGACGTCGCGCCTGCTGCACCGCTACGACGGCAGCAACGACAACGCCGACGTGAACCTCGAGCTGGTGCGCATCCTCGTCTCGCTGCACGAGAAGCACACCAGCGGCAGCGATGCCAACACCGCCGCCATGGTGGCCCACATCAGCCGCCTGGCCCGGGTGATGGCCTTCCCGCCCGACCAGGAGCGCGACCTGGTGTACGGCTGCCTGCTGCGGGACGTGGGCCTGTTCGACAAGGCCGACG
>DAOPJF010000040.1:0-12268 GCA_035399525.1 Candidatus Krumholzibacteriia bacterium
GCGAGCCCAGCGCACCGCCCGGTGCTGCAGCTCGCCCTCGGTCTTCATCAGCAGGAAGATGGCACCGTGCATCATGAACAGGGCGACCACCGTCACCCCGGTCATCACGGCGTAGGGATGCAGCTGCGCCGGCAGCGAGCCGCGGTAGCCCAGGTCCGCCCCCAGCGGCACGCCCCAGGCCACGTTGCCCATGGCCACGCCGATGATGAACGACGCCAGCACGCTCGACGCGCAGAACGCCCCGTCCCAGAACCGCCGCCACCAGGTCCCGTGCCTGAGGCTGCGCACGTGGATGGACACGCCGCGGAACACCAGCATGAACAGCAGCAGGATGAACGCCGTGTAGAAGCCGCTGAAGGCCGTGGCGTACACGTGCGGGAAGGCCGCGAACAGGGCCCCGCCGCCGGTGACCAGCCACACCTGGTTGCCGTCCCAGAACGGGCCGATCGAGTTGAGGAACACCCGCCGGTCGCGGTCGCCCGGCGCCAGCAGGTGCAGCGCGCCCACGCCCAGGTCGAAGCCGTCCAGCACGGCGTAGCCCGCGAACAGCGCGCCGACGATCAGGTACCAGGCGACGTTCAGGAATCCGATGTCCATCACAGCACCTCCCGGCCCGGATGCAGGTCCGCGTCCAGCGGCCCCTTGCGCACCTTCTGGTCCAGCAGCACGATGAACACCACGAACAGCGCCAGGTAGATGAGCGTGAACAGCACCAGCGACAGCAGCACCTGGCCCGGCTCGATCGTGTCGCTGACCGCGTCGGCGGTGCGCATCAGGCCCTGCACGATCCACGGCTGCCGCCCCACCTCGGCCGCGGCCCAGCCCAGCTGGTTGGCCGCCTGCGGCACCAGCACCGACAGCACGCCCAGCCACAGCAGCGGCCGCGACCGCCACAGCGCGCCGCGCCAGGCCAGCAGCCCGCCGCCCCAGGCCAGCGCGATCAGCAGCATGCCCAGGGCCACCATCAGGTGGTAGAACTGGAACACCGGCTGCACCGGCGGCCGCTCGTCGATGGGGATGTCGTTCAGCCCGGTGACCACCGTGCCGCGGCTGCCGCCCACCAGCACGCTCAGCAGGCCGGGGATGGCGATGCCGCGCACCTGCTGCCGCTCTTCGTCGACCCAGCCCAGGATGGTCAGCGGCGCGTCGGCGCCCGTTGCGTAGATGCCCTCGAAGGCCGCCAGCTTGGCCGGCTGGTGCTCGGCCACGGTCACCGCGCTGGCGTGCCCGGTGACCAGCTGCCCGATCGAGGCCACCATCGCCAGCGCCAGGCCCACCTTCACCGACAGGCGCGCGAACCCGGTGTGCTGCTTCTTCAGCAGGTACCAGCAGCCCACCGACACCACGAAGAACGCGCCCGCCTGCCACGAGCCCATGATGGTGTGGCTCAGCCGGTCCAGGGTCGACGGGTTGAACACCGCGCCCCAGAAGCTGGTGATCTCGGCGCGCGGCCCGTAGGCGGTCTCGACGATGTGGTATGCCGTCGGCGTCTGCATCCAGCTGTTGGCCACCACGATCCAGATGGCGCTGAAGTGCGCGCCCAGGCACACCATCAGCGTGGACAGGAAGTGCATGCGCGGGCCGACCTTCTCCCAGCCGAACAGCAGGATGGCCAGGAAGCCCGACTCGAGGAAGAACGCGAAGATGCCCTCGGCCGCCAGCGGTCCGCCGAAGATGTCGCCGACGAAGCGCGAGTAGCGCGCCCAGTTGGTGCCGAACTCGAACTCCATGACGATGCCCGTGCCGACGCCGAAGGCGAAGATCAGCCCGAAGATGCGCACCCAGAAGCGCACCAGCTGCCGGTGCGCCGGATCGCGCGTGCGCAGGTACAGCCCCTCCATCACCACCAGCGCCAGCCCCAGGCCGATGCTCAGCGGCGGATACAGGTAGTGGAAACCGATGGTGACGGCGAACTGGATGCGCGAGAGGAGCACGAGGTCCATGGCTCGATTCCTGCGGCGTCGTCGCGGGCCGGGCGGGCGCTCGGCGGCTGCCGCCCCCAATGCATAATCAATCGCGCGGCGATGTAAAGCGTTGGCAGTGAAAACAAACAGCCAGAAAAGAGGTGGGGCATGGCCCGGCGGGGGAGCCCGGTCATGCCCCTGGACAGGCAGGCCCCGCGCGGAGTCGGCGCCTGCCCGGATGCGGCGAGGTCAGCCGGCCGTGCGCTTGCCGGCCTCGGCGGCGGCCACCTGGCGGTAGGCGTCGCGGAAGGGCACGCCCCGGGCCACCAGGGCCAGGGCGCGCTCGGTGGCGTAGAGCTCGTCGGTCAGCGCGGCGGCGCAGGCCGCGGCGTCGACCTCGAGGCCCTCGAGCACCATGGTCATGGCGCGCAGGCAGTCCAGGGTCACGGCCACGCCGCGCATCACCGGGCCCTTGGTCAGCTGCACGTCGCGGTTGTAGCCCGACATCAGGCCCGCGGTCATGGTGCGGATCTTCGTCTCCTCGCCCACCACCACGTGGTAGCTGCCGCGCACCAGCTCGAGCACGTCGGCGTTGCGCTTCTGCGGCATCAGCGAGCTGCCCGTGCACAGCGCCGGCGGCAGCGACACCAGCGCGAACTCGCGCGTCGAGAACAGCAGCAGGTCGCTGGCCAGCCGGTTCAGCCCGTGCATCACCTGGGCGCAGGCGGCCAGCACCAGGGTCTCGAGGCGGCCGCGGCTGAGCTGGGCGTACATGGGATTGTCCTGCACGCGGGCGAAGCCCAGCTCGGCCGCGGTCCGCGCCCGGTCCAGCGGGATCACCGGCACGCCGAACCCGGCGGCCGTGCCCAGCGGGCACTGGTCCACCGAGGCGAGGGCGAGCTCGACGTACCGGCGATCGTCGCCGGCCGCGGCGGCGAAGCTGCCCAACCACACCGGGACCGTGGTCGGCATCGCCGCCTGCATGTGGGTGAATCCCGGCATGGCCACGTCGACGTACCGGTCGGCGGCGGCCCCGAGGGCGGCCGCGTAGGCGTCCAGCGCGGCGAGCACCGCGCCCAGGCGGTCCTTCTCCCACAGCCGCACCGCCGTCAGCACCTGGTCGTTGCGCGAGCGGCCGGTGTGGATCTTCTTGCCCGCCTCGCCGCAGCGCACGGTCAGGAAGTTCTCGATGGCGGTGTGGCCGTCCTCCTCGCCCGGGGCGATGACGAACTGCCCCCACGCGGCGCGGTCGGCCACCTCGTTCAGGCCGGCCTCCAGCGACGCCAGCTCGGCGTCGTCCAGGATGCCGATGCCGTGGAGCATGCGCGCGTGGGCCAGCGACGCGCGGCAGTCGTGGGGCACCAGCTGCAGGTCCAGCAGGTGGTCCTCGCCCGCCAGGAACGCGGCGAACCAGGGATCGGGCTCTTCGGTCTGCCGCCAGAGCGTGCTCATGCCCGGGCCGCCGTCGTCCCGGCCGTCGCCGCCGCCGTCGATTTGGCGGCCGCCTGCGCCGCCCGCTTCTGGCAGATCGCGTGGTGCGCCTTCAGCCGGATGGCGTTGATGCGGATGAAGCCCTGCGCGTCCATCTGGTCGTAGCCGCCGGCGACCTCCATGCTCGACAGCTCCTGGTCGTACAGCGAGCTCGGGCTGTAGCGCGCCACCGGGTAGGCCGTGCCCTTGTACAGCTTGACCACCACGTGGCCGTCGATCAGCTCCTGGCTCTTGGCGATGGCCGACATCAGGAAGTCCATCTCGGGACTGAACCAGAACCCGTAGTAGATGAGCTCGGCCAGCTTCGCCGCCAGCATGTCGCGCAGGCGCATGACCTCGCGGTCCATGGCCAGGCCCTCGAGGTCGCGGTGCGCCGCCAGCAGGATGGTGCCGCCGGGCGTCTCGTACACCCCGCGCGACTTCACGCCCACGAAGCGGTTCTCGACCATGTCCATGCGACCGATGCCGTGGGCGCCGCCCAGCTGGTTCAGGTACGAGAACAGGGCCAGCGCCCCGGTCACCGACGTGCCGTCGTCCAGGTTGGTCACCCCGGTGGGGATGCCGTCCTTGAACACGATGCGCACCTGCACCGGCTTGTCCGGCGCCGCCTCGGGGTCGACGGTGCGCGAGTACACCTCGGCCGGCGCGATGCGGTCGGGCTCCTCGAGGATGCCGGCCTCGTGGCTGATGTGCAGCAGGTTGTCGTCCTCGCTGTAGGGCTTGGCGACGGTCGACTTGATCTCGATGCCCTTGGTCTCGGCGTAGCGGATCATGTCGGTGCGGCCCTTGAACTCGGCCAGGAAGTCCGGGTCCTTCCAGGGCGCCATCACCTTGATCTGCGGATCGAGGGCGTAGTACGACAGCTCGAAGCGCACCTGGTCGTTGCCCTTGCCGGTGGCGCCGTGCGACACCCAGGCCGCGCCTTCCCGGTGCGCGATCTCGATCTGCCGCTTGGCGATCAGCGGCCGCGCCACGGCGGTGCCCAGCAGGTAGCGGCCCTCGTAGACGGCGTTGGCCGATATCATCGGGAAGATGTAGTCGGTGACCAGCTCCTCCTTCAGGTCCTCGACGTAGACCTTCACCGCGCCGCAGGCCAGGGCCTTGCGCTCGGCGGCGGCCAGGTCGTCGCTCTGGCCCACGTCGGCGATGTAGGCGATCACCTCGTAGCCCTGGTCGATCAGCCAGGCCAGGATGATGGACGTGTCCAGGCCCCCGCTGTAGGCCAGGACCACCTTCTCGCCGTTGCCCTTGCCGCCGGGCGTGCCGCTCTTCTGGATCATGTCGGACCTTCTCCTCGGTTGCCGTCAGGTGAAGGGCCCAAGGTAGGTGGGGAAATTTGATTTGAATAATGGAATGATTTCAGTTATTGATCAGTTATCGTGAGTTTACTCAACCCCGGCATCGAGGCCTTCATGGCCATCGTCCGGCAGGGGACGGTCCACGGGGCGGCCCGGGACATCGGCCTCTCGCAGACGGGCGTCACCCAGCGCATCCGCACCCTGGAGCGGGCCCTGGGCGTGACCCTGTTCGTCCGCTCGCGCACCGGCATGCGGCCCACGGCCGAGGGCGAGGCCCTGGTGCGCTGGAGCCAGCGGGTGGGCGACCTGGAGGGCGAGCTGCTGGCCTCGCTGCGCCGCAGCGCCGGCGCCCAGGCGGTGCGCGTGACCCTGACCGGGCCCTCGAGCCTGATGCGCAGCCGCGTCGTGCCCCAGACCACCGCCGTCCTGGCCGGCCTGCCCGGGGTGACCCTGGCCTTCGACCTGGACGACGAGGGAACCGGCCTGCAGCAGCTGAAGACCGGCGCGGCGCAGCTGGCGCTCATCCCCCGCGCCGACGTGGTGAACGAGCTGGACGCCAAGCTGCTGGCCCCGGTGCGCAACCTGCTGGTGGGCCCGGCCGCCTGGCGCGGCCGCGACCTGGCCGAGCTGGTGGCCGCCGAGCGCATCATCGACTTCAACGAGCAGGATGACGAGACCTTCGCCTTCCTGCGCGAGCACGACCTGCTGGCCGGCGCGCGCAAGCGGCGCCACCTGGTGAACAGCCCCGACGCCCTGGCCGACCTGG
Organism: Candidatus Krumholzibacteriia bacterium; assembly: GCA_035399525.1. Classification (GTDB taxonomy): domain Bacteria; phylum Krumholzibacteriota; class Krumholzibacteriia; order LZORAL124-64-63; family LZORAL124-64-63; genus JACZKN01. The sequence continues at coordinate 5,460 of DAOPJF010000040.1, forward strand.
TGGCCGCCGGGCTGGGCTACACGGTGCTGGCGGAGGATTTCGCGGCGCCGCGGCTGGCCGACGGCTCGCTGGTGGACCTGGCGCCGGGCCGCAGCCTGGACCGCGAGATGGCCCTGGCCTGGTACCCGCGCCACGAGATGCCGGCCTACTTCCGGGCGCTGATCGACGCCATCGCCTGACGGCAGCGGCTAGACGGCCAGCCCGGCGGCGGCCGCGCGCAGCATGCGCTCGGTGGTCGCCCAGTCCACGCAGGCGTCGGTGACCGACACGCCGTACTTCAGCTGGGCCAGGTCGTCGGGGATCTTCTGGCTGCCCGCCTCGAGGTTGCTCTCGATCATCACGCCGCGCAGCGTGCGCGCGCCGCCGGCGCGCTGGCGCACCACGTCCTCGAGCACCGCCACCTGCCGCTCGTGGTTCTTCGAGCTGTTGGCGTGGCTGCAGTCCACCATGATCGCCCCGGGCAGGCCCGCCGCCTCCAGCTTCGCCGCCGCGGCGGCGACGTCCTCGGCGTAGTAGTTGGGCCGGCCGCCGCCCCCGCGCAGCACGATGTGCACGTGGGCGTTGCCCGTGGTGCGCACGATCGACGTGCGCCCGTCGCGGTTGATGCCCACGAAGCTGTGGGGCAGCATGGCCGCCTTCATGGCGTCGAAGGCGATCTGCAGGTTGCCGTCGGTGCCGTTCTTGAAGCCCACCGGGAACGACAGGCCGCTGGCCATCTCGCGGTGCAGCTGCGACTCGGTGGTGCGCGCGCCGATGGCCCCCCAGGTGATCAGGTCGGCCAGGTACTCGGGCGTGATGGTGTCCAGCATCTCGCCGGCCACGGGCACGCCCAGCGCGTTGATCTCGCCCAGCAGGCCGCGGGCGATGCCCAGGCCCTTGCTGATCTCGTGGCTGCCGTTGAGGTCCGGATCGTTGATCAGGCCCTTCCAGCCCACGGTCGTGCGCGGCTTCTCGAAGTACACGCGCATCACGAGGTAGATGCGGTCCCGGATCTCGGCCGCCAGCCCGGCCAGGCGGCGGGCGTACTCGACGGCGGCCGCGGGGTCGTGGATCGAGCAGGGCCCGACCACCGCCAGCAGCCGCGGGTCCTGGCCGGTGAGGATCGCCTTCACCGCGCTCCGGGCCTCGGTCACGAACTGCGCCGTCCCGTCGGCCAGGGGGTACACGCGGCGCAGCTCCGCCGGGGTCGTCAGCGGCGTGAGGCTCAGGACGTTCAGGTTGTCGGTGCGCATGGATCGGCTCCCCTGGAAGCGGCGGCCGCCGCGGCCCCCCGCGGCGAAGGCGTCAATCTATCACCTCGCCCGCCACGCGGCCAGCCGGACCGCGCCGCCGGCCGGCAAGAAGACGGCGCGGGTCCCCCGGGATCCCGCGCCGCCTTGCGTGCACCGCGATCGGGCGCCGCTACTTCAGCATCACCATCTTGTGCTGGACGACCTGGCCGCCGGCCGCCAGGCGGGCGAAGTACAGCCCGCTGCCCACGCGCCGGCCGGCGTCGTCGGCGCCGTCCCACACGGTGGCGTAGTCGCCGGCCGCCACGAACGTCGACACCAGGTGCCGCACCAGGCGGCCCTGCACGTCGTACACCGCCAGGTCGGCGTTGCCGTCGGCGCCCATGGCCCACTGGATCGTGGTCGTCGGGTTGAACGGGTTGGGGTGGTTGCCCAGCGCCAGGCGCTGCGCCGGCACGTCGCCGACGGCCGAGAGGTCCTGGGCCGGCAGGCCCCAGATCTCGATGTCGTCGACGTTCCAGCCCGAGAACTGCCAGCTGCTGTCGGTCGTCCCCATGGTCCAGCGCAGGTACACCGTGGCCTGGCCGTCGGCGACGGCGCTGATGTCGTAGGCCACCTGGGTCCAGGCGTTGTCGGTGATCTGGGCGCCGTTGGTCCAGACCTGCGTGAAGTTCACGCCGTCGTTGCTGACCGAGAAGGTGGCGTGGTCGTAGGTCGGCTGCTCGACGTTCAGCCAGCGCCAGAACTTCACCGACACCGCGCCCAGGTTCGAGCAGTCGATGGGCGCCGAGGTCAGGTGCGTCGCCGCCAGGCTGTTGGCGTAGTCGCCGGCCAGGTTGTAGCCGTACACGTTCGCGCCGGTGTAGCCGGTCGTCGGGTCGGGATTGCCGTACTGGCCGCCGAGGCCCGTGGGCACGCCCCAGGCCCACTGGCCCGCCGTGGTCCAGCCCGGGTTCGTGTCCAGCGGGAAGCTGACCTGCAGCGAGGGCACGCCGACCACCAGCGAGACCGGCCGCGTGGTGGTGCCGTCGCCGTCGGTCAGGTTGGTGAAGGTCAGCACGCCGGCGTAGGCCGCGTTGGGCAGGCTGTTGGCCGAGGCCGTCAGGGCCACGTCCACGGTCGCCGTGCCGCCGGCGGGGATCGAGCCGCTGGCGCCGTAGGTGACGGCCGCCCAGGCCACGTCGCAGGACACCGCGTAGTCGATGCCGTAGGCGCTGTTGTTGGTCAGGGTGTAGCTGGTCGACGACGGCGTGAACGGCCCGCCGGCGTTGCCCGCCGCGGCCAGGTTCGCGCCCCCCACGGCCAGGCCCGAGGCCCAGGGAGCGTAGGTGTCGCAGGTCACCGCGCCGGAGCTGCCCGGGTCGAGCCACTGCGCCATGCCGGCGAAGCTGACCGACAGCTTGCCGTAGTAGTCCGAGGTCAGGCTGGTGCACGAGGCGTAGCCGCCGTGCAGCTGGCCGATGATGCGGTGGGCCTGGTTGAACAGCGGCGAACCCGACGAGCCGGGCTCGGTGGTGCCCAGGTCCCAGGCCGTGATGCGCACGTGCGTGCCGTCGCCCGGCACCGTGGTGCCCAGGTACGAGGTGGTCGTGGTCGGCCCGTTGTCGAAGCTGATGCTCTTCTCGTCGCAGTTGGGATGGTGGATCGCCACGGCCGTGGTGGCCTCGGCGCCGCTCTTGTCCCAGCCGGCGTACGACACCTCGAACGCGGGATCGGGCATGTCGTCCAGCAGCACCAGCGTGTAGTCCGAGCTCGAACCGGCGGCCAGGAAGGTCGAGCCGGTCTGGAAGTCGGCCAGCGAGCCGCCGCCCTGCTGGCCGCAGGTCGGGCTCTGGAAGTTCCAGTACACCACCAGCGACTGGTCGTTGCTCGAGGTGATGCTGCAGTGGTTGGCCGTCAGGAAGTACGGCGTGCCGTCGCCGGCGGTGTTGTTGATCATGGCGCCGGTGCAGAACAGCGAGCCGCCGGTGGAGTACACCGCGACCGAGTTGATCTCCAGCCGCCAGTCGTCGCCCTCGGGGCAGACCACGTCGACGTTGCAGCTGCCCGCCTTCTCGGCCTCGGCCAGCACGTCGGTGAAGAAGCGGTAGCCGCGGTTGATCGACGTCAGCTCGAGGGCGTAGTCGTGGCGCGACCCGGCGGGCAGGGTCAGCTCGATCATCACGTCGTCGCTGAGCACCACCGGGGTCCACAGCTCGCCGTGCAGCTTGTTGTGCTGCTCGGTGAACAGGCGCACGCCGCGGCGGTCGTCGGCGCTGACCGCGTCGGCCGGGTAGATCATCAGCTGCGCGTTCTTGGGCAGCCGGTACTGCGAGAAGCCGAAGTTCAGCGAGTTGGCGCCGGCCGCGGTCACGCGCAGGCGCCAGCGCACGTTGGCGCCGGCCTCTTCCCAGGCGCCGTCGGTCTCGGGCGTGATGTTGACGAGCTGGGGCTCGGCGAAGCGCGGGGCCAGGCCCTCGGCGTCGCGCTGGACGTCCTCCAGCAAGAGGGCGTCGCGGTCGACGGCCCGCGCGCTCAGCACCGGGGTGCGGGCGACGGCGTAGGCGTCGAACTCGAAGGTGCGGGGCTGCTCGGCGGCGGCGGACAGGGCGAGGCCGAGCACGAGGGCCGTCACCATGACGGCAAGGCGGGTCTTCAAGGCGGACATGGCACACTCCCAGGGGACTGGACGGCGAATTTCAAAGCGAACCGTATCGATCATGATACCGCAGGTCACCCGGCGGTGTCAGCAAAATCTTGCAAATGATTATGTTACATATCGTTTGCTTATGTTGCAAACGGGATTCATTTCTCACGAGGAGCGGACACTTCCCCGCCGCACCGATCGGTCACCTGGGAACGTAATATATTTCATTCGAATTATTTACAATGTTTTGCAATCGTGTTTTCATATTGGTTGCCATCCGGTTGCGCCGGACCCCGCCCACCTCCCTGCCTGGTCGCGTCCGCGGTCCGGCGCCGAATCCTGCTTCGGCCAAGGGGGAGGCCATGCCATGAACCGTATCCTGATCCCGACCGTCGTGCTGCTGCTGGGCCTGGTCGCCTGCTCGAGCGACGATCCCACCACGCCCGTCATTCCCACCGGGGAGATCGACGCCATCCTGGACGAGGCCGGCAAGGTCGTGCCCCTGGCCGAGGCCTCCTACGACACCTACACCGAGTCCGTCGAGGAGGACGGCGGCTTCCGCTACACCTACGAGATGCACGACGCCGTCGAGAACCTCGAGGGCATCGCCTACCTGGGCCTGAACGACGACGTGATCTGGCCCGGCAGCATGGTCCGCGGCGACCGGGCCCACCAGTTCGTGTACGAGCCCATCACCGCGCCGCGGGGCCCGATCACCCTGTCGCTGTCGGTCGAGAGCTCGAGCATCGGCGGCGAGCTGCACCAGACCGTGGCCTCGCCCTCGCTGCACGCGGTGCGGCAGGGCATCTCGGACCTGGTGGCGCGCGTGTTCACCGAGGACACCTCGGTGCCGGCGCAGGTCGACTTCTCGTACCAGCAGGTGTACAGCGAGTCCCAGATGAACCTGTTCGTGAACGCCGACGTCAGCTACGGAGGCGGCAGCCTGGAGACGGCCTTCAACTGGGACCAGAACTCGACCACCACCAAGATCATGGCCAAGTACACGCAGATCTACTTCTCGGTGGACATGGACACGCCGACGAGCGCGCGCGCCCTGTTCGCCGACGACATCACCGCGGCCCAGCTGCGGGCCGCGACGCCGCCCGGCTCGCGGCCCCTGTACGTGGCCGGCGTGAAGTACGGCATGATGGCCCTGATGTGCATCGAGACCACCTTCAGCCGCGAGCAGATGCAGCTGGCCCTGGACGCCGCCTACAGCGGCGCCGGCCTGGACGTCGAGCTCGACTTCGGCTACACGGTGGGCGAGGTGCTGTCGTCGTCCACCATCCGCACCATCGTCTACGGCGGGTCCACGTCGGGCATCGAGGAGCTGAACGGCATCGACGGGTTCATGTCCATCATCCACGCCAGCACCGAGTTCGGGCCCGACTCGCCGGGCGTGCCCCTGGTCTACAAGTTCCGGCACGTGGCCGACAACACCCTGGCGCAGATCTCGCTGACCTCGCAGTACACCATCGTGCGGCCCCTGCGCATCCAGCAGTACGTGCGGGTCAGCTCGCTGCGCTACGTCTGCGAGTGGTCCGACGACGACGACCCGTTCTACGACGCGGACATCGACGTCGACCGCATCAGCATCTGGGTCAACGGCTTCGACCGGGTCAACGCGGCCGACCCCGGCACGCGGGTCAACCCGGTCGACCAGTCGGTCTACGCGTGGTCCACGGGCGACTACACCGAGATGCACGCCGGGTCCATCATCCTGACCCCCGGGGCGGCGGACCTCGTCTTCGACACCGACACCTGCGACTGGGAGTGCGCGCGCCTGGTCGTGTCGGCCAACGTGCGCGACTACGACTGGGCCAGCGGCGACGAATGGGCGTCGGGGTCCATCGACCTGCACGGCAGCCAGATGTGGGGCGCCAAGTCGATCATGCTGTACGGGGCCGACTTCACCATCCGGGCCGAGGTGATGATCGAGCCGACCAACAAGTAGCGGGGCAAGCGGAGAGAACCGGGGCGTCAGCGCCCGCCGCGGCGGGGGCGGCGCCCCGGCCGCTTGCCGGGCTCGGGCGCCGCCTGCCGCGGCGCGCTGCCCGGCCGCCGCGACCGCGACTCGGGCACCAGGCAGTCGGGCCCCGGGCCGATCAGGTCGTCGCGCCCCATGCGCCTGAGCGCCTCGCGCAGCACGGGCCAGTTCTCGGGGTCGTGCCAGCGCAGGAAGGCCTTGTGCAGGTCGCGCTGCTTCTTGCGGCGCGGCACCTCGACCCCGTCGCCGGGCCGCGCCTGCCGCGCGACGCGCCGCAGCGGGTTGCGCTCGGAGTGGTACATGGCCGTGGCCACCGCCATGGGCGTCGGGTAGAACGACTGCACCTGGTCGGGCTTGAAGGCGTTGCGCTTGAGCCACAGCGCCAGGTTCAGCATGTCCTGGTCGGTGGTGCCCGGGTGCGCGGCGATGAAGTACGGGATCAGGTACTGCTTCTTGCCGGCCTTCTGCGAGAAGTGCTCGAACATCGAGCGGAAGCGCTCGTAGCTGCCCACGCCGGGCTTCATCATCTTCTGCAGCGGCCCGTCCTCGGTGTGCTCGGGCGCGATCTTCAGGTAGCCGCCCACGTGGTGCGTGACCAGCTCCTTCACGTAGGCCGGCGACTCGACCGCCAGGTCGTAGCGCAGGCCCGAGGCCACGAACACCTTCTTGACGCCCTCGACCTTGCGCGCCTTGCGGTACAGCTCGATCAGCGGCCCGTGGTCGGTGTCCAGGTTGGGGCAGATGCCCGGGTACACGCACGACGGCCGGCGGCAGGCCGCCTCGATCTCGCGCGACTTGCAGGCCAGGCGCCACATGTTGGCCGTGGGTCCGCCCAGGTCCGAGATGGTGCCGGTGAAGCCGGGCACCTTGTCGCGGATGTCGGCGATCTCCCTGAGGATCGACTCCTCGCTGCGGCTCTGGATGATGCGGCCCTCGTGCTCGGTGATCGAGCAGAAGGTGCAGCCGC
>DAOPJF010000041.1:0-12157 GCA_035399525.1 Candidatus Krumholzibacteriia bacterium
CCTGGGCGTGCTGGCCCACCAGGTGCGCACGCGGCTCCACGGCGACGACGTGTACTACAACGTCAACCGGCACCTGAACCCGACCAACGTCTGCTACGTGGGCTGCGAGCTGTGCGCCTACGGCGACGACCCCAACGCGCCCGACGCCTGGAGCTACAGCCCGCAGGAGTGCGTCGAGATCGCGCGCCGCGACTTCACGCCGCAGGTCAGCGAGTTCCACATCGTCGGCGGCCTGCACCCGCGCTGGAAGTTCGGCGTGTACCTGGACATCCTGCGCGCCCTGAAGGAGGCCTTCCCCGCGGTGCACCTCAAGGCGTTCACCATGGTGGAGATCGACTTCCTGTCCAAGATCGGCAAGCTGTCGGTGCCCGACACCATCGCCGCGCTGCGCGACGCGGGCCTGGACAGCTGCCCCGGCGGCGGCGCCGAGATCTTCGACCCCGAGGTGCGCGAGAAGATCGCCTCGAAGAAGATGAGCGGCGAGCGCTGGCTCGAGGTGGCGGGCCTGGTGCACGCGTCCGGGCTCAAGAGCAACTGCACGATGCTGTTCGGGCACATCGAGAAGCCGGTCCACTGGGTCGACCACCTGGTGAAGCTGCGCGAGCAGCAGGACGCGACCGGCGGCTTCCAGTGCTTCATCCCGCTGGCCTTCCATCCGGCCAACACCAAGTACGACATGCTGCCGGGCCCGGACCTGTCCATGAAGCTGAAGGTCATCGCCCTGTCGCGGCTGCTGCTGGACAACATCCCGCACGTGAAGGCCTACTGGGTGATGCTCGGGCGCGAGGCGGCGCAGGTGGCGCTGCGCTTCGGCGCCAACGACCTGGACGGCACCGTGATCGACGAGCGCGTGACCTTCGCCGCCGGCGGCTCGGCGGGCAAGGGCATGACCGTGGACGAGATCCGCGCCTTCATCCGCGGCGCCGGGCTGAAGCCCGTGCTGCGCGACACGCTGTACAATCCGCTCGAGGCCGTCGGCTAGTCCGTCGCCTTCCCCGCGCCGGCAAGGCTGTGGGCCAGCTGCAGGTCGGCGATGACCTGCGGGTCGCCCGGAGCCACCTCGGCCGCCTGGGCCAGGTCGGCCAGCGCCTCTGCGAACCTCTTGTCCCTCAGGTGCAGCATGCCCCGGTTGTGCAGGGCGGTCGCCGACGTCGGCGTGATGGCCAGGGCCCGGTCGAACGCGGCGAGCGCCCCTTCGCGGTCGCCGGTCATGGCGCGGGCCAGGCCCAGGTCGGACCACGGCGCGGCCAGGTCGGGGCGGCCGTCGACGGCGCCCTGCAGCAGCGGCAGCGCGGCGGCGTACCGCTCGGCTTCCAGGTGCCGGCGCCCGAGGGCGTAGTCCAGCAGGGGCTCGGTGACGCCCGCCTTCTCGTACTCGGCGACGGCCTGGCCGAGATCCGCGTCGGCGCGCGTCTTCTGGCCCTTGACCTGCCAGGCGATGGCCCGCCACAGCCAGGGCCACGGGTGGGACTGGTGGATGGCCAGGCAGCGGGCCGCGCCGTCGCCCAGGTTCTCGGCCCAGCGGTCGCGGTCCTGCGGAGGGCCGGCGGCGAGCACCTGGTCGCACGCGAATGCCGTGTAGGCCGGCAGCGAACCCTCCACGTAGCCGCCGTCCGGGTTCGTCCAGAACGGCAGCAGGGGGTCGGTCGCGCGGGCGAGGGTCGATCGGCCTTCGCGCCGCGTCGCCCAGGTGCCCAGGGCGATCTCCGAGCGGTCGGCACCCATGGTGTAGAACTCGGCCGCCCGGTCGATGTAGCCGGCTTCCTCGAAGATCGCGCCGTAATCGCGGCGGCAGAGCTGCTCGCCCCAGTTGGCGCCCGGCCGGGCGCCGTCGATGTTGAGGATCGCCACGGGGCTCCAGGGCTCGCGGTGGTAGTGGGCATAGGTCAACGACAGCCAGCCCCAGTTGCGCGCGCCGTTCTTGAGTCCGGTTCCGTGCTCCTCGCGCAGGAAGTGGTTGGCTCCTTCCATGTCGAGCCTGGGCTGCACGGCCCGGGCGAGTGCGCGCAGGAGCTTCGCCTCGATGCCGCCGTCGAACGTCACGGCGAGTTCGGCGCAGTCCAGGGTCGCCGCCCAGTCGGTGGCGCTGTACTCGAGCCAGGCGCGGGAGGTGTAGTAGGGGGCGGCCATGGCCCGCTGCTCGTCCTTGGGCAGGGTCTTGATGGCGCGGGCCGCCTCCTGGAACGACTCGCGGGCCAGGCGGTCGTAGCCCATGATGCGCTGGAGGTCGGCCAGCCGGATCCAGCCGGCGGCATCGTCCGGATTGGCCGCCAGCGCCTCGGCCAGGGTCGCGGCCTCGACGTCCGGGGGCTGGGGTGCGGCGAGACTGGCGGTGCTGAACACGGCGGCCAGGACGAGGCTGACGGGCAAGGCGATGCGGACGGCGCGGTCTGGACGCATGGATCTCCCCCTGGAATCGAGCGGCGCAGCGGGTCCGTTGGCGCTTCACGTTACGGGCGATCAGAGGAAGCGGTCAAGGACCCCCGGCCGGATCCCGGTGGCGTGATTAGTGTTATCTTTAGCTGGCGGCTCATGGTAGACTCATACGAGCCTCCGTGGGGACGGAGGACGGGAACTCGTTGGGGGAGAGCCATGGCCGAGCAACCACCGCGCACCGCGAGCCCGGGACCCGGCGACGCCTTCCCTGTCCTGCCCGACTCTCGCCTCGAGATCCGCGATCTCCCGTCGGCCATCGGCGCGCAGGACGTGGAGGCCGACGGCGGCGAGGCTCTCGACCTCAAGGCCATCCTCGACCAGCAGCGCATCCAGGAGATCATGGACGACTTCCATGCCCTGACGGGCATGGTGACGGCCATCCTCGACCTCGAGGGCAACATCCTCGAAGCCACCGGCTGGCAGGACCTGTGCACGCAGTTCCACCGCGTGCACCCCGCGACCTCCCGCAACTGCACCGAGAGCGACCTGGCCCTGGCCCGGGCGCTGAAGCCGGGGCAGTACGCCGACTACCACTGCGCGAACGGCCTGCGCGACGTGGTGACGCCGCTGTACATCCGCGGCCGGCACGTAGGCAACATCTTCACCGGGCAGTTCTTCTACGACGACGACGAGGTGGACGAGGCCTTCTTCGTCCGGCAGGCCGGGCAACACGGCTTCGACCGCGAGGCGTACCTGGCGGCCCTGCGCCGCATCCCCCGCTACAGCCGCGAGACCATCGGCCACCTCATGAGCTTCCTCGTGCGCATGACCGAGCACATCTCGCGAATCGGCCTGGCCAACCTCGAGCTCGCCGAGGAGAGCCGCATCCGCCAGGAGGCCGAGAGCGGCCTGAACGACAGCCGGGCGCGGTTGCGGGCCGTGGTGCACGCGATGCCCGACCTGGTCTGGATGAAGGATCCCGACGGTGTCTACCTGCTGTGCAACGAGCGCTTCGAGCGGTTCTTCGGGGCCCCCGAGAGCGAGATCCTCGGCAAGAGGGATGCGGACTTCCTGCCGCCCGACCAGGTGGCGTTCTTCCGCCGGCACGACCTGCGCGCCATGGAGCGCGGCGGGCCGACCATGAACATCGAGGAGGTGACCTTCGCCGCCGACGGTCACGTGGAGACCCTCGAGACGGTGAAGACGCCGATCTGCGACGAGCAGGGCCGCATCAGCGGCGTCCTGGGGATCGGGCGCGACATCACCGCCCGGCTGCAGGCCGAGCGGGCCCTGCGCGACAACGAGGCGCGGCTGCGGGAGGCGCAGCGGCTGGAGTCCATCGGTCGCCTCGCCGCCGGCATCTCCCACGACCTGAACAACCTGCTGACGCCCATCCTGGGTTATGCCGAGCTGGCGGCCATGCAGGTCGAGGCCGGCGATCCCCAGGCCGACGCGTTCGCGCAGATCATCTACGCCAGCGAACGGGCCCGCGACCTGGTGGGCCAGCTCACCGCGTTCGCGCGGAAGCAGACGCTCGAGTACCGCATCGTCGACGTGAACGCGGCCGTGGGCCGGCTCGAGAAGCTGCTGCGCCGCTCGCTGCGGGCGAACATCACCCTGCAGCTCGACCTGGCCGCCGACACGCCGCCGGTCCGCGTCGACCTCGGCCAGCTCGAGCAGGTGATCATGAACCTGGCCCTGAACGCGGCCGACTCGATGCCCGACGGCGGCACGGTGCGCATCGAGACGGCCGCCGCGCGCGCGGACGCGGCCCGCGATCCCGCCATGGGGCCCGGTCCCTGCGCCATGCTCGCGGTGCACGACACCGGGACCGGCATGGACGAGGCCACGCTCGGGCGCATCTTCGAACCGTTCTACTCGACCAAGGGCGAGCTGGGCACGGGCCTGGGCCTGGCCACGGTGCACGGCATCGTCAAGCAGCACGGCGGCGAGATCCTGGTCGACAGCGCGCCCGGCCGCGGCACGACGTTCCGCATGTACCTGCCGGCCCATGCCGGCGGCGCGGCGGTCGGCGAGGAGCCCGCTGCCGTCGGCGCGAACGCCCGCCCGGGCCGTGTCGCGCCCGAGGCGGACGTCGCGGTCATCCTGCTCGCGGAAGACAACGCGGCTGTCCGCGGCCTGGCCGCGACGGTGCTGGAACGGCAGGGCTACCGGGTGCTGGCGGCGGCCAGCGGCGAGGCGGCGCTGCAACGGCTCGACGCGTCGGGCGTCGCCCCGGACCTGCTGCTGACCGACATGGTCATGCCCGGCATGTCGGGCAAGGACCTGTACGATCGCCTCCTGGAGAAGCACGCCGACCTGCCGGTGCTGTACGTGTCCGGCTACGCGGACATGGTGTTCACCGTGCCGGACGACGGGCCGCGCCGCGAGCGGTTCCTGCGCAAGCCGTTCAAGACGGACGACCTGGTCCACCTGGTCCGGGAGCTGGTGGGCGCACGCCCCCGGGTGGGGTGAGGGGGCGGGCACGCGAAAGCGCCCGGGTCCGTGGGGACCCGGGCGCTTCCTCTTGCCGCCGCGTCGGGGCTACTGCGCCGCCAGCGGCTTCATGGTCAGCGGATCGCGCAGCGGCAGGGCCGTCGGCCGACCGCCGGCCAGCTGCTCGACCGTCACGTCGTGCTTGGGGTCGCCCAGCATGACGTCGTTCAGGTTGCCGACGACCAGGAAGGTCATCTTCGCCGGATCGAGCAGCCGCCGGGCCACGCGCTGCACGTCGTCGACGGTGACGGCATTGATGCGCGCCGCATACTCCCGGTAGTACGCCGGGTCCTTCGCATAGCGGCCGGTCAGCTCGTCGGCGGCCAGGGCGCCGGCGATGGAGCCGGCCGTCTCGAAGCCCGCCGGCAGCGACTCGATGAAGCTGGCCTTGGCCAGGGACAGCTCGTCGTCGGTCACCTTCTCGTCGCGGATGCGGTTGATCTCCGCGAGGGCGATCTGCACGGCATAGGCCGTCGAGCGCACCTTGGTCTGGAACGCGACGCGGAACTCCTCGGGGTAGTACGTGCCGCCCGCCAGGGACGAGCGCACCGAGTAGGCCAGGCCCTCGTCCGAGCGGATGCGGTTGACCAGCCGCGAGCTGAACCCGCCGGCGCCCAGGATGTCGTTCATCACCAGGGCCGCGTACCAGTCCGGATCGTAGCGGTCGATGGCCGGCAGGCCGAAGGACACGCGGGCCTGGTTCACGTCCTTGTCCACGGCGAACCAACCGGCCGTCGGCGTCGCGGTGGGCGCCGCGGGGGCGCCGGGACGCTGCGCCTGCCACGGCCAGGCGGCGAACGCCTTCTCGAGAGCCTTCTTCATGGCCTTGGGCTCGAAGTCGCCGCTGACGGCCACGACGAAGTTCTCCGGGCCCACGTAGGCGCGGTGCAGCGCCGCGAGGTCGTCGCGGGTGATGCCGCCGACCGAGGCCTCGGTGGTCCAGCGGTTGGACCAGTGGTCGGGTCCGTCCATCAGCAGGTTCCACTCGCGGCGCTCGATGCCGGCGGTGTCGTCGTTGCGCTCCTTCATGCGCTGGATGCTGCGGTCCTTCGCCAGCTGCAGGCGGTCGTCCTGGAAGGCCGGGGCCTTCAGGCAGTCCGTCAGCAGGCCCAGGCCCGCGTCCAGGTCCTTGGCCAGCAGGTTCAGCGTGACCCACGACTCGGACGGGCCGGTGCGCGTGCCGCCCATGCCCATCATGCCGCGGCGGCCGCCGCCCATGCCCGAGCCCAGGTCGGCGCCCAGCTGGGCCAGGCGGTCCTCCATCTGCTCGGCCGACAGCGCGCCGGCGCCGCCGGAGGTCAAGAGGTCCATCATGATGCCGCCGGCGCCCTCCTTGCCCGCCGGGTCCTGGTCCGGGCCCAGGCGCAGCAGCACCGAGACGTTGACCAGGGGCAGCGAGCGGTCGGGCACCAGGTAGACGACCATGCCGTTCTTCAGCGTGGTGCGGTAGTCCTTCGCCAGCGGGGCTTCGTACTTCAACGCCGGGAACGAGAGCTGCTCGGGGCGCGCCGGGACGGCGTCGCCGGCGGCCGCGGGCAGGGCCCCGGCCGCGAGGGAGAGGGCGGCGGTGAGCGCCGCCGCGATGGTCTTCAGGCTGCGCATCACTGGACCTCCTTCTGCAGGGCGGCAAGCTTCTCCTGGGCCTTGGTGCGGACGTAGTCCAGGGCCGGCTTCATCTCCGGCGGCATGCGGCCGCCCATCTCGTCGAGGCGGCCGAGCATCTGGTTGACCTCGTCGGCGGAGGTCATGCCGTCCAGCCGCGAAAGCGAGCGCTGCACCATCTGCTTGGCGCGCGGGTCCAGGCCGGCCAGCGCCGGATCCTCGGGCTCGGCCGACGCCAGGCGGGTCCACACGGCGACGGCGCGGTTCTCCTTGGCGAAGTACTCCCGGGCCACGCGCTGCACGTCGGCGGCGGAGACCTGCTGGATCGCGGCGTCGATGCGGTCGGCGTCGCGCCACGAGCCCAGCGCCTCGGCCGAGCCGTAGCGGATCATCTGGAAGAAGTTGCCGTCGAGCATGCGCCAGGTGCGCGTGAGGTAGCGGTTCTTCACGGCCTGCAGCTCGGCGTCGCCCACGGGCTCGTTCTGCAGCTTCGCGATCTCGGCGTGCACGGCCTGCTCGAGCTCGTCGGGCGTGCGGCCGTCCTTGCACTCGGCGTCGATCTCGAACATGCCCTCGTACTTGCGCGAGTCCTGCGAGGCGCGTGCGCTCGCGGCCACGCCCTGGCCCAGCACCAGGTTGCGCTGCAGCCGGCCGGTGTCGCCGTTCAGCAGCTCGGCCAGCACCTCGAGGGCGGGCACGTCGCGGTGCACGTTGGCCACGGTGTGCCAGCGGGCGGTGATGCCGGGGTTGGTCTCGGCCTCGCCGTGGAACCGCTTCTCGCCGGTCGACTTCGGTTCCATGGTGATCATGGGCGGCGGCGGCGTCTGGCCGCGCGGGATGCGGGCGAAGTACGTCTCGGCCAGCTTCACGGCGTCCTTCGGGTCGAAGTCGCCCACCAGCACGGCGCACAGGTTGTTCGGCGCGTAGTAGGTGGCGTAGTAGTCGTCGGCGTCCTGCTTGGTGATGAAGGGCAGGTCGCTGGCGTAGCCGATCACCGGCCAGGTGTAGGGGCTGGCGTCCCAGAACATGGCGTCGAAGCTCTCCTGGAACTTGCCCAGCGGCGTCGACTCGACGCGCAGGCGGCGCTCCTCGTACACCACGTCACGCTCGGAGTAGAACTCGCGGAACACGGGGTTCATCAGGCGGTCGGACTCCATCCAGAACCACAGCTCGAGCTTGTTGGCCGGGACGGTCATGATGTAGAACGTCATGTCCTCGTTGGTGAAGGCGTTGATGCGCGACGCGCCCTCGCGCGACAGCACCTGGTCGAACTCGTTCTTGACCATGTTGTCGCGCTGCAGCGCCACCAGCGAGTCGAACTGCGCCTCGAGCTCGCGGAACCGCGGCGTCCTGGCCTCGGGCGAGCTGATGTCGGCGATCTCGCCGCGCCGCAGGCGCTCGCGCTGCACCGACATCTCGGCGCGCATCTGCTCCTGCACGGCCTCCTGCTCGTCGATCAGCCGCCGGTCGAGCTCGTAGTCGCGGGTGCCGATGGTGTGGGTCCCCTTGAACATCATGTGCTCGAAGAGGTGGCTGATGCCGGTGATGCCCGGGCGCTCGTTGGCCGAGCCCACCTTGGCCACCCAGCCGGCGGCGACGGTGGGGGCCAGGTGCCGCGGCACCATCAGCAGCTTCATGCCGTTGGGCAGGACGTGCTCCTGGACGGCGGGGGCGGCATCGTCCGCGGCGGGCGCCGGGGACGGAGCCGTCGCCACGAGGCCGGCCACGAGGACGGCCGCCAGGCAGGCGGCAGGACGTGCAGGCGATGGGAACATGGTTCCTCCGGAGGTTGCGGGGGTCGGGGCGGGGGATACGACGCGGCGCATCATACTGCAGGTCGCGGGGACGTGGAAAGCATCGCGGGGCCGAAAATCGCCTCGGCAGGCGGTGACGAGGCACGTCGATTGCATCATAATACGATGGCAACACAACACTTGTGATCCGGATTCGCCGGCCCGGGGCGGTCGGCGGTTCCGCCGGGAGGATGATGACGATGAGGAAGTGCCTCGCCCTCGGGGCGGCCACCCTGGCCGCCGCTTGCCTGCTGGTTCCCCTGTTCGGCTGCAGCAGCGATGATGACGGGTCGGATGACCGCATCCTGCCGCCGCCCGCACCCGACTTCGCGACCATCGTGTACCGCCTGGACGACTCGGCCAACCACACCTTCACCACGGGCGACGGCCTGGCCTGGTGCGGCGGGTTCTCCTGGGATGCGGCGACGGGCATCATCACCGACGATGCGTCCTGGTCCGGCCCCTTCCCCGCGCTGCACGACGACGGCCCGGCGGCCGACGGCGGCCACGAGGCCGACGGCGAGACCGCCGGCGACGGCATCTGGACCGTGGCGGTCGAGGTCGTCTCGCCCGGGGCCGACTGGACCTTCGCCTACATGCCGACGAAGCACTCGGTGGACGGCTCGTACGGCCAGGCGCTCGATCCCAACTGGGGCGGGCAGGCCACGGTCACCGCCGGCGAGACCGGCACCGTGACCATCGCCGGGCCCGACTTCATCCCCATGCAGAGCGGTTGCGTGCAGATGACCTTCGTCATCGACGACACGGCCAACCAGTCGTACACCGAGGCCGACGGGCTGGCCTGGAAGGGCTCGTTCTCGTACGACGCGGCGCGGCGCGTGCTGACGCAGGACGGGGCGTGGAGCGGTCCCTTCGTGCCCCTGTACGACGACGGCCCCTGGGGCGCCGGCGGCCACGAGGGCGACGGCGCCATCGGCGGCGACCACAAGTGGTCGGCCACGGTGTGGATCGACAACAGCACGACGCGGGAGTTCGAGTACGGCGCCATCCGCGGCTCGACGGCCGGTTCGGACGGCGCGTGGATCTGGTCGGGCGCCAACGGCACGTTCGCCGTCACCGCGGGCGCGACCGGTGAATATTACCCGACGGGTTTGACCATCCCCGCGTGGGGCACCATCGACCTGCTGATCCTGATCGACCTGTCGAGCGACGGCGGGAACCTGCCCGATCCCTGGGCCGGCACCGACTGGACGGGCAGCGCCGGCATCCGCGGCGGCTTCACCGGCTGGCAGTCGGTGGCGCTGCGTGCGTTCCCCGAGATCGGCGTCGACTACTACGGCTTCCTGCTGTCGGAACACATCGGCCCCCACGACGGGCTGCTGCACCGCGGCGACGACCTGGTGTGGGTCATGGAGCTGGGCGGCCAGGAGTACCGCGTCGACGGCGCGGCCTCCAACCGCATGGTCATGCCCCGCTTCCTGATCGATGAGCAGTGGTGGGGCGGCTACGACGTGCTGGTCCAGCCCGACGGCGACCGCTACCTGACCATCACGGTGCCCTGACGGAGGCTGTGGGGTGTCGTGACCGGGGCGGGGTCGGGAAGCCGGCCCCGCCTTCGCGTTACCCATGTGCGCTATCACCACAGTGTGCCGTGAAGTGTGGTGGATGCGCCACGGTCCGGGCGGAGGGCGCGCCAGGGTGAACGTGGTTAATATGTTGCAAATAAATATTTTATGAAAACATGGCCCCCGCCGATCCCGCCGGTACGCCTCGTGCCTGATATCCCCCGAACGCGACAACCAACCACGCCGGCGCTGCCGGCCTCCAGAGGGGGAATCCCATGAAGACCAAGCAGATCATGATCGCCCGCGCCCTGACCCTGATGTCCCTGGCCGCCGTCCTGGCGACCGCCGCGCCCGCCCGGGCCGGCGACGATGGCGGGTGCGGCTGGCCCCGCGACCGCAAGGGCTGGCTGGTGGGCTTCAACACGGGCTGGGGCACGAGCACCTACGGTGCGACCATCGGCAAGCGCACCATCTCGGACGAGGGTTTCGGCGGCGGCATGGGCGGACTGCGGGTGGGCTACGCCTTCAGCAACGCCTTCGCGGTCAGCCTCGAGGGCTACGGCTTCGGCTCGGACGAGGGCGACGATGACTGGGGGATGGGTGCGGGCTTCGCCACGGCGACCTGGTACCCGGGCGGCGGCGGCTTCTTCGTCCGCGGCGGACTGGGCCTGGGCGGCGGCGAGCTGCTGATGCGCGAGACGGGCGAGATGCTCGACTTCGGCGCCGAGGCCGCGGGCCTGATCAGCCTCGGCTACGAGTGGCAGGTCACCCGCAAGTTCGCCCTGGGCCTGTCGGTGGACGGCTTCGGGTTCGACCTGGGCGGCGCCTCGGGCCTGGACGACGACTTCGCCGGGGTGGGCGGCATGACCATCCAGTTCAACTGGTACCTCTAGCAGCGGCGCGGCGGCGCCGGGGCGGCCACGGCCGAGCCCCGGCGCCGTCCGCGTTGGTGTTGCGGATCTTCACACCCTGGGGCATGATGGGGGCTCCCCGATCTCGCCGACCAGGGTCAACCAAGGATCGTTGAAGCACATGGCGCCTGCCAAGCACATGCCGGCCCGCCCGGCCCAGAGCCTGCTGCGCCGCCTCGCGCCGTTGGCGCTGCTGCTCGCGCTCGGGCTTGGGGGCGCCGCCGCGGTGGCGCGCGCCGACGATCCGGCGGCTGCCGAGCCGGCGCATCGGCTCGTGCTCGAGTCCGTCGAGCTCGAGGGCGCCACCCGCACGCCGCTGTCCACCGTCCTGTTGTACCTGCCGCTGGTGCCCGGCCAGGACATCGACCAGGGATCGCTGGTCGCGGCTGTCGACAGCCTCAAGGGTTCGGGGCTGTTCCCCGAGGTCGGTTTCTACACGCGTCCCGGTTCGGCCCGCGGGCGCCTGGTGCTGGTGCTCGAGGTGCGCGAGCACGGCATGGACGTGCGCTGGGCCGCGGGCAACACCGACCTCGACGGCTGGTACCTGGTGCCGGCGATGCTGGCGCTGGACAACGTCAGCGGCCACGGCGAACGCTTCGACCTGCAGTGGCGCATCGGCTTCCGTCACAGCGGCGCGCTGCTGAACTACCTCAGGCCGCGCGCGGGCGACGGACGCAGCTACTGGGGCCTGAGGCTGAGCGCGGTGTCGACCGACTGGCCCTGGTTCGCCGACGGGGTCGAGTATCGCCACGAGGTGGAGACCGACGGCCTGGGCGGCGTGTGGGGCCGCCGCGTCACCGACCGCTGGCTGTGGGAGCTGGGCGCGCAGGTGCAGCGCGTGGCCACCGACGACGCCTCGCGCGCCTACACCGACAACGCCGACGGCACCATCCGCATCGACGACCGCATCGGGCCCGACCAGCTGCCGCCGGGCATCCGCGACGGGCTGGGCGAGGACTTCCGCGCGATGGCCCACCTCGACCTGCAGTGGGACACGCGCAGCGCCGAGCGCCGCGCGGGCACGCCCATCGCCGGCGCGTGGGGGCGCCTGAAGACCACCGGCACAGCGCAGGGCGACCGCAGCCACGTGGGCCTGCAGGGTGACTTCCGCGGCTACCGCGAGGTGCCGGGCGGCGTGCTGGCGCTGCGCCTGCGCGGCGCGCTGGTCACCAGCAACGCCGCCTTCTACGACCGCCTGTACCTGGGCGGCATGTACACCGTGCGCGGGTTCCCCAGCCACTCGCTGTCCGCTCCGGGCGGCGACACCTGGCTGTGGTCGGGCTCGCTCGAGCACCGCAGCCGCATCCTCGGCGACGCCAAGGGCACCAGGCTGGCGGGCGTGTTCTTCCTGGATGCCGGCGCCGCGGGCGGCTTCGGCTCCGATGCCTTCCCCGGCGTCTCGGCGGGCGTGGGCTACGGCGTGCGCATGCGCGTGTGGTGGCTCGACTGGATC
>DAOPJF010000042.1:0-12151 GCA_035399525.1 Candidatus Krumholzibacteriia bacterium
CCACAAAACGCGGCCCTATCAGACCCTGGCCCACGCCTTTCCCGGGCTGGGCAAGGAGTTCATGCCGCCCCTGGACGAGGGCTCGTTCCTGTACATGCCCACCACCATGCCCCACGTCTCGATCGGCGAGGCGGTGGACGTGCTGGCGAAGCTCGACCAGGCCATCGGCACCGTGCCCGAGGTGGACCAGGTCGTCGGCAAGCTGGGCCGCGCCCGCTCGGCGCTCGACCCGGCGCCCATCTCGATGGTCGAGACCATCATCAGCTACAAGCCCGAGTACCGCACCGACGAGCGCGGCCGCCGCCTGCGCTTCGCCTGGGATGCCAGGAAGGGCGACTTCGTGCGCGACGCGGCCGGCGAGCCCGTGCCCGATCCGCACGGCCGCTACTACCGGCAGTGGCGCGAGGACATCCGCACGGCCGACGACATCTGGAACGCGATCGTGGCGGCGGCCCAGTTGCCCGGCACGACGTCCGCGCCTAAGCTGCAGCCCATCGCCGCGCGGCTGGTGATGCTGCAGAGCGGCATGCGGGCGCCCATGGGCGTGAAGGTGCGCGGGCCCAGCCTCGAGGCCATCGAGCAGGCGGCGCTGGCCATCGAGAAGCGGCTGAAGGAGGTGCCGGGCGTCGCGCCCGAGACGGTGATCGCCGACCGCGTGGTGGGCAAGCCCTACCTCGAACTGATCATCGACCGCGAGGCCCTGGCGCGCCACGGGCTGACGGTGGCCCGGGTGCAGAACGTCATCGAGACGGCCCTGGGCGGACGCGCGGTGACCACGACGGTCGAGGGCCGCGAGCGATACGCCGTGCGCGTGCGCTACGCCCGCGAGCGCCGCGACGACCTGGACGAGCTCAGGCGCGTGCTGGTGCAGGGCATGGACGGCGCGCCGGTGCCCCTGGGCGACCTGGTGCGCATCGACTACGTGCGCGGCCCCATGACCATCAAGAGCGAGGATACGTTCCTGCTGGGCTACGTGATCTTCGACAAGCAGGAGGGCCAGGCCGAGGTCGACGTGGTCGAGGCCGCCCGCGACCACCTGCAGCAGCTGCGCGACCGCGGCGAGCTGGTGCTGCCCGAAGGCGTCAGCTACACCTTCGCCGGCAGCTTCGAGAACCAGGTGCGCTCGCAGAAGACCCTGGCCCTGGTCATGCCCCTGGCCCTGGCGCTGATCTTCCTGGTGCTGTACCTGCAGTTCAAGCGCTTCTCGACCACGACGATGGTGTTCGGGGGCGTGTTCGTGGCCTGGGCCGGCGGCTTCCTGATGATCTGGATGTACGCCCAGCCCTGGTTCCTGGACCTGTCGTTCCTGGGCGTGCCGCTGCGCACCATGTTCAACGTGCACACGGTCAACCTGAGCGTGGCGGTGTGGGTCGGGTTCCTGGCCCTGTTCGGCATCGCGACGGACGACGGCGTGCTGATGGCCACCTACCTGGACCAGAGCTTCGCCGAGCATCGTCCGGCCTCGCGCGCCGAGGTGCGCCGGGCCACCATCGCGGCCGCCGAGCGCCGGGTGCGGCCGGCGCTGATGACCAGCGCCACCACCATCCTGGCCCTGCTGCCGGTGCTGACGCTGACCGGACGGGGCGCGGACATCATGATCCCCATGGCCATCCCCTCGTTCGGGGGCATGACCGTGGCGCTCCTGACCCTCTTCATCGTGCCGGTGCTGTACGCGTGGCGCGAGGAAAGGGCCTTGCGGGACTGAGCGGCGGGTTGCCCGCGCCGGGCGGCGGGACTAGAATGGGCGCATGCCGCCCTGACCCGTCCCACCTGGAGGCGTTGCGTTGCCCGTCCTGCCCTCGAAGATCCACCGCATCGGCGTGCTCACGTCCGGGGGCGACTGCCCCGGCCTGAACGCGGTCATCCGCGGCCTGACCAAGACCGCCATCAACACCTACGGCATGACCGTGGTGGGCATCCTGGACGGATTCCGCGGCCTGGTGGAGAACCGCATGCGGCCCCTGGCCTTCGAGGACCTCAGCGGCGTGCTGACCAAGGGCGGCACCATCCTGGGCACCTCGCGGGACAAGCCGGCCAAGATGGTCATGGGCGGCAAGGTCATGGACATGACCGACGTGGCCGTGGCCAACGCCCGCAACCACAACCTCGACTGCATCGTCTGCCTGGGGGGCGGCGGCACCCAGAAGAACGCCTGGCACCTGCACACCGTCGGCGGGCTGGATGTCATGACCCTGCCCAAGACCATCGACAACGACGTGGCCGGCACCGACGTCTCGTTCGGGTTCGACACCGCCATGCAGACCGCCACCGAGGCCGTCGACCGCCTGCACGACACCGCGACCAGCCACGACCGCATGATCATCGTCGAGGTGATGGGCAACAAGGCCGGCTGGCTGGCCCTGGGCGCGGGCATGGCCGGCGGCGCGGATGTCGTGCTGATCCCCGAGATCCCCTACGACGTGCACGCGGTGGCCGACTTCCTGCTGCGGCGGCAGCGGCGCTACGGCCGCAAGTTCTCCATCGTCTGCGTCGCCGAGGGCGCCCATTCGCGCGAGGAGGCCGTGCGCCGGGCGCGGGGCGGCGACAGCCGGGAACCGGTCGAGGCCGCCCACGAGGCGAGCGAGGTGCGCGGCTACCGCCTGGTGAAGGAGCCGCTGGCCAATCGCGTCGCCCGCCAGCTGCAGGACCTGACCCGCACCGAGGCCCGCGTCACCACCCTGGGCCACGTGCAGCGTGGCGGTGCGCCCACCGCCGCCGACCGCGTGCTGTGCACGAGCCTGGGCGTCAAGGCGGCCGAGCTGCTGGCCGAGGGCGTCACCAACGTGATGGTGGGGGTGCGCGACGGGGCCTGCGTCCCGGTGCCGCTGCAGGAGATCGTGGGCGTGCGGCGCACCGTGCCCCTGGACCATCCCTGGATGCGCACGGCCAACCGCCTGGGCACCTGCCTGGGCATCGCCAACGTCGACCTGCACGCCCTGTGGGAGGGCGCGGTGACCCTGGACGAGCTCAACCGCCGCGGCTAGGCGCCCAGCGCGCGCGGGGGCAGCAGCCATTCGAGGCTGCCCCGCGGCGGCCGCTCGCGCACGAGGTCGACCCGCGCGAGCCCGCCCTTGCGGAAGGTCAGCCGCGATCCGCCGGTCACCATCCCCACGACTGCGCTGAACGAAGGCTCGTGTCCCACCAGCAGCAGCCGCCCCTCGTGGTGCTCCGCGAGCAGCGCCGCCAGGTCGCCGGGCCCGAACGACGGGCCGAGGCGGCGGTCGACCACGACCCCGCCCGCACATCCGAGGATGTCCGCCACGATGTCGGCGGTCTGCACCGCGCGCACCAGGGGACTGCTGAGCACGAGGTCCACGCCCAGGTCCAGGCGCTGCAGGCCAGCCGCCGAGCGCTCGAGCGCCTCGCGGCCCTCGTCCGTCAGGGGCCGGCGGTCGTCGGCGCCGTCCCAGGCCGTGCGGTCGGCCTTCCCGTGGCGCAGGAAGTAGATGCGGCGGGCCATGGCGTCTCCCCGGTCAGATGGGCAGGTTGCGGTACGACGCCAGCAGCGCCTCCTGGGCCGAGACCGGGGCCGCGCCCTCGGCGGGCCCGGCCATCACGTAGCTGCCGTCCGGCTGCATCAGCCGGGCCTTGGTGTTGTCCGCGAGCTCCGTGCGCAGCACCACGTCGCCCAGGTGGCGGCGGATCTGCGGCGACCGCACCGGCACCAGCACCTCGATGCGGCGGTCCAGGTTGCGGGGCATCAGGTCGGCGCTGCCCAGCAGCACCTCGGGCTCGCCATCGTTGCCGAACCAGTAGACCCGGCTGTGTTCGAGAAAGCGGCCGACGATGCTGCGCACGCGGATGTTCTCGCTCAGCCCGGGAATGCCCGGCCGCAGCGAGCACATGCCGCGCACCAGCAGGTCGACGTCCACGCCCGCGGCCGACGCCTCGTACAGCCGGTCGATCATGCCGCGGTCGGTCAGGGCGTTGACCTTGAACACCAGGCGCGCGGGCCGGCCCTCGGCCGCCAGGGCGGCCTCGCGGTCGATGCGCGCGCAGATCTCCCGGCGCAGCGCCAGCGGCGCCACGACCAGCCGGCGGAAGTCCGACTGCTGCGAGTACCCGGTCAGGATGTTGAACAGGTCGGTGGCGTCGGCGCCGATGTCCGGATCGCAGGTCAGAAGCCCGATGTCCTCGTAGACGCGCGCGGTCTGGTGGTTGTAGTTGCCGGTGCCCAGGTGCACGTAGCGCCGCAGGCCGCCGTCCTCGCGCCGGATCACCAGCAGGACCTTGGCATGGGTCTTCAGGCCCAGCATGCCGTAGACCACGTGCACGCCTTCGCGCTCGAGCATGCGCGCCCAGCCGATGTTGCTCTCCTCGTCGAAGCGCGCCTTCAGCTCGACCAGCACCGTCACCTGCTTGCGATGCTCGCGCCGGGCCTCGAGCAGGTACTTCACCACCGGCGAGTTGCGGCCCACCCGGTACAGGGTCTGCTTGATGGCCAGCACGTCCGGGTCGCGCGCGGCGGTGCGCAGGAAGTCGATGACCGGGTCGAACGACACGTACGGGTGGTGCAGCAGGATGTCGCCCTGGCGGATCGCCGCGAACACCCCGGCCTCGCCCGCCTCGCCGGTCAGGGGCTGCGGCAGCGCGGGCACCAGCGGCGGATCCTTCAGCTCGAAGCGGTCGATCTCGGTCAGCTGCATCAGGCCGCCCAGGCCCAGCGGCCCCGGCAGCGAGTAGACGTCGTTGGGCTGCACGCCCAGGTTCTCGGTCAGCACCGTGCGGCTGGCGTGGGGCATGCCCGTCTCGAGCTCCAGGCGCACCACGGCGCCGAACCGGCGCTCGCGCACGTTCTCGGCCATGGTCTCGAGCAGGTCCGAGGCCTCGAGTTCCTGGATCTCGAAGTCGGCGTTGCGCGTGACGCGGAACGGCGTGGCGTGCAGCACCTCGACGCCGGGGAACAGGTCCTGCACGTGGGCGGCGATCACCTGCTCGAGCCACACGAACCAGTGGTGGAAGGGCACCGTGCCGTCCTTGCGCTCGCCGCCGGACGACCGTTTGATGGGCAGCAGGCGCGGCAGCGCCGCGGGCACCTTGACGCGGGCGAACCGTTCCTCGCCCGAGGGCAGCCGCACCATGGCCGCGAGGTTCAGGCTGAGGTTCGAGATGTGCGGGAACGGGTGGCCCGGGTCGAAGGCCTGGGGCGTCAGCACCGGGAAGATGGCCTCGCGGAACTGCTCGTCCACCTGGCGCCGCTGCTTCTCGTTCAGCTCGGCGTAGTCCAGGATGTGGATGCCGGCCTGGCCGAGGGCGGGCAGCAGCTCGGAGCGCCACAGGTCGTGGGCGTCGAGCATCAGCTTCAGGACGTCGCGGCGGATCAGCGCCAGCTGGTCGGCCGGCAGCAGCCCGTCGAGGGAACGGTCGACGATCCCCTCGCGCTTCTGCATAATGAGGCCGCCGACGCGCACCATGGCGAACTCGTCGAGGTTCGAGCCGAGGATGGCCATGAACTTGACGCGCTCCAGCAGCGGCGTGTCCGGGTTGCGGGCCTCGTCGAGCACGCGCTTCTGGAACGCGAGCAGGCTCAGCTCGCGGTTCAGGTAGCGGTCGGCATGGGGGCCGCGCGGGATCCGGGGCAAGGTGTCGTTCTCCATCGGTGGGGGCGTCACGCGGACCGTCCTGGCTGGGGTGGTCCGACGAGTCTAGGTTGCCGAAGGCGGCCGATCCAGCCTGCCGCCGCTGCCTTGCACAATATTAACACAACTTGAACGCCGGCCCCAGCCGGCGGCGGGGACGACGCATGAAACTGGTCTCGTGGAACGTCAACGGCCTGCGGGCCTGCCTGAACAAGGGTTTTCTCGATTACCTGCACGGCAGCGGCGCCGACCTGGTCTGCCTGCAGGAGGTCCGCGCGCTGCCCACGCAGGTCGAGCTCGACCTGCCCGGCTGGACGGTGCACTGGAACCCCGCGCTGCGTCCAGGCTACTCGGGCACCGCCATCCTGGCGCGCGTGCCGCTGCGGGCGGTGTGGCCGGGCCTGGGCATCGCCGAGCTGGACACCGAGGGCCGGGTGCTCACCGCCGAGCTCGACGACGTGTTCGTGGTCACGGTGTACACGCCCAACGTGCAGCGCGAGCTGACCCGGCTGGAGTTCCGCGAGAAGGAGTGGGATCCGGCGTTCCTGAAGTACCTGCGCACCCTCGAGAAGCGCAAGCCGGTGGTCTTCTGCGGCGACCTGAACGTCTCGCACCGGGAGATCGACCTGGCCAACCCCGGCCCCAACCGCGGCAACGCCGGCTTCACCGACCAGGAGCGCGCGGGCTTCGACCGCCTGCTGGCCGCCGGCTTCATCGACACGTTCCGCCACTTCGAGCCGGGCGGCGGCCACTACACCTGGTGGAGCAACCGCAAGGGCGTGCGCGAGCGGAACGTCGGCTGGCGCATCGACTACGTCCTGGCGTCAGGCGTCCTCGGGCCGCGGCTCCGGGCCGCCGGCATCCGGGCCGAGGTCCTCGGGTCCGACCACTGCCCCGTCACCCTCGACCTCGCCTGAGGGCGCGGCCGGCAGCGGGAACGCGTAGAGCTCGGGACCGAACTGCACGAGCCATTCCAGGTCCAGGGCGCGGAAGAACACGGGCACCGGCAGCGTGACCACGGTGCCGATGTAGGGGATCATCATCAGGATGAAGCCGATGCACAGCGTGCCCAGGCCCGCGACCAGCACCAGGCACAGCGCCGCGATCGCCAGGCCCAGCACCAGCAGGCCGTAGACCACGAACGGCCAGGGATCGGCGCGGAAGAAGCGGCCGAACACCGACCACGCCTGCGAGCAGCTGCAGCGCCGGTGGTGCATGATCGGCACGATGACGTGGCCGAGGAAGAAGCTGACGTACATCAGCACGACCACCGCCACGAAGGCCAGCATGCCGGCGGTGATCGCCAGGGCCAGCCGCGCGCCGCCGGCGCCCTCGACCGGTGCCAGCCCCCGCCACACGCCGTAGCCGAAGAACCCGAGCACCAGGATCCCGAGGCCCACCAGGATGCCGAAGGCGAGCGTCCACGCGAACAGGCTGTTGCCCTGGTCCTTGTACTCGCGCCAGGGCGCCGCCACCTCGGTGCGCCGGTGCACCAGGTTGTCCAGGAACATGAACTGGCCGCGGGCCCCGACCCAGAACAGGACGATGCCCACGACGAGCGCCAGGACGACCAGCGGCACGATCAGCGCCACGATCTCCGGATGCTCGGCGGGGAAGTCGAACAGGCGCGCGCCGGCGCCGCCGTCGCCCTTGTCCAGGATGTCGGAGATCTCCGAGCCGAAGTTCCCGCCGCCGCCGCCGCCGTCGAACATGTCCGCCAGGAACGCGGTCCAGCCCAGCACGAACCAGGTGCCGAGGTTGAACGGGCGGAACAGCACATCCTGCATGCGTTCGCGCGCCCGGCCGATGGGGAGGGAATAGCTGACGGACATGGCGGCCTCCTCGGGACATGGTGTCCGGTTCGGTGCCGGGCCCCGGCGCAGGGAGCCGACGTATCGTTCGGGATCTAGAAGCGCGGGCCCAGGCCCAGGCCGCACCCGCGCAGTGCACGTCCTTTCCAGGTCACGGTCACGGCCCACGGGTAGGGCGCGCCGCTCATGGTGTCCAGGCAGGGGCCGGGTGACACCACCACGGCGACGCCGGCCTCGGGATCCGACCAGCCGCCCGGTGCGGTCCAGTCCACCGCGTCCGCCAGCGCGAGCCGGCTGACCGTCGTGCCGAGATCCTCCACCAGCACCAGCGAGTCGGGCCACGCGGTCAGCGACCAGAACGGCTCGTTGCCCGCGGCGGTGAACACCGCGCCGTCGCGCCAGAGGTCCGCCAGCACCTGCTGGCGGCCCGTGGGCAGGCAGCCGGACAGGCGCAGGGCGCCGCGCATCAGCATGGCCTCGTCGCCGTGGGTCCACAGGGTGTCGCGGGGGCCGGCGTAGCGGGCGCCCGAGGCGGTCGGCACGCGCAGCAGCGTGACGATGCCGTCGGGCGTCACCAGCCGCGCCGTGTCCGGACCGCTGAACGCGGCGAGGAACCGCTGGTCGTCCCCGCAGCCGAAGGCCAGGAAGGGCGGAGGATCCCGGTCCGATGGCCCCCGGCGGCCGCATCCGGCCAATGTCGCGGCCAGGACTCCGGCCACGACCGCGGCCAGGATCACCGTTCGACGAGGTCCCATGCGCACCGATCGCTCCCCTCGCGGTCCCGACGCACCCAGATGGGCGGGCGCGCACCTTGCACGATCCCGGGCAGGAGCCCGAAACCGTTGCAATTGGGCGATTCTTGCACATGGGAAGCGGACCGGCCATGCGAAATGCAATGCTGATGATCCTGGTCCTGTTGCTGGCAGCCCCTGCCGCGGGCGCCGCCTCGTCCGCGCCCGACACCCTGGTCTACACGGTCCGCGACGGCGACACCCTGGTGAAGATCTGCGGCCTGCACCGCCACCTGACCAACCACTACTCGCTGACCGACATGCTGACGGACATCCGCCGCACCAACGGGCTGCAGTCGAACGTGCTGCGCATCGGCCAGAAGCTGCGCATCCCGGTCGCGGCCGACGAGGGCGGCGCCCGCGTCGCCGAGACGGTGGCCCGCGGCGCCGAGGTGCGGGGCATCTACCTGACCGGCCCGGCCTGCGGATCGTCGTCGGTGTTCGACCGCGTCGACGCCTTCATCGCCGCCGGCGGCAACGCCGTGGTCTTCGACGGCAAGGACATCGACGGCTCGGTGTCCTACCCCAGCCGCCAGGAGCTGGCCTCGTCGGGCGAGGGCCGCACCGCGCCGGTGATCCCGTCGCTGCCGGACATGATGCGCCGGTTCAAGGCCCGGGGCCTGTACACCATCGGGCGCCTGGCCCTGTTCCTGGACGGCGAGATCGGCCGCACGCGGCCCGACCTGGCGTTGCACGACAGCACCGGCGGGGTGTGGCGCGAGCGCGGCTGCGCCTGGATCGATCCGGCCAACCCCGAGGTCCGCGCCTACCTGCTGGGCCTGGCGGTCGAGCTGGCCGAGGCCGGCGTGGACGAGGTCCAGTTCGACTACGTGCGCTTCCCCACCAACGGGTGGAAGGGCGACTGGACCGGCGACCTGGCGGGCACCGCCGCCCGGCGCCGCGCCGTGATCGCCTCCTTCCTCGAGGAGGCCCACGCCGTCCTGTCGGCCCGCGGCGTGCGCGTGTCGACCGACCTGTTCGGGATCATGGCCTGGGACCGTGTCGAGGACCTGGCCCTGACCGGCCAGCACGTGCCGACCATCGCGCAGCACGTGGACGTGATCTGCCCCATGATCTATCCCTCGCACTTCCGCCCGGGCTTCGAGGGACGCGCCCGCCCGGGGGACGATCCCGAGTACTTCATCGCCGAGGGCACCCGCCGCTTCCGCGAGCAGGCCGGCCCCGGCGTCGAGATCCGGCCCTGGCTGCAGGCCTTCCCGTACCTCGTCTCGAACTACGACGCGGACTACGTGGCCACCCAGGTCACCGTGACCATGGCGTCGGGCGGCGCGGGCTGGTGCCTGTGGAATCCGTCGTGCAGCTACGGAGTCGCCCTGGCGGCCCTGCCGGCCGCGCTGGCCTCCGATCCGCTGGCGACCGACGGCCCGGCCGTGGCCGCCCGCACCGCCGGCGCGGATGCGGCCGGGCCCGTCGCCGCGCCGCCGGCGGCCGTGGCCGGCGCCCCGCTCGACCTGATGACCGGCGCCCTGGTCCGCAAGACGCCGGGCCGGGACGACCGTCCCTGACGCCGGGCCGCGGCGACCGTCGACCAATCCCGAAAATCCCGTGGCACAAGGCGGGGGCGCCGCTTAGATTCGACGCATGCGCCTGTCCGACCACGCCTTTCGGGGGACCGTCCGATGCCGTTCAGCAAGCTTGCCCAGTCCATCGCCCCTTCGCCGACCCTGGCCCTGAACGCCCGCGCCGCGCGCCTGCGCGCCGCCGGCGAACCTGTCATCCATCTCGGGGGAGGCGAGCCCGAGTCCAAGGCGCCGCCCACGGCGGTGGCCGCGGGCATCGAGATGCTGCAGACGGGCGAGGTGCGCTACACGCCGGCCGCGGGCACGCCCGCCATGAAGGACGCCATCATCGACTACACCGGGCGGTTCTACGGCCGCCGCGTGGACCGCGAGAACGTGATGGCGAGCGCCGGCGCGAAGCAGGCCATCATGATCGCGCTGCTGGCGCTGGTCGATCCCGGCGACGAGGTCGTGTTCCCGGTGCCCTACTGGGTCAGCTACCCGGACATGGTGCGCCTGGCCGGCGGCGTCCCGGTGCCGGTCAGGCCCTCGGACGGCAGCTTCCAGCCGACGGTCGAGGACATCGAGCGGGCGCTGACGCCCCGCACGCGCGCCGTGCTGCTGAACAGTCCCAACAACCCTTCGGGCGCGGTCTTCGACGAGGACTTCGTGCGCGGCGTGATCGAGCTGGGCGAGAAGCGCGACGTGTTCGTGCTCATGGACGACATCTACCACCGGCTGGTCTTCGACGAGGCCGAGCCCGTGAACTGCCTGGCCTGCACCGACCGCGAGCTGGACGACGCGCGCGTGGTGATCCTCAACGGCGTCTCGAAGCAGTACGCCATGACCGGCTTCCGCATCGGCTGGGCCGTCGGCCCGCGGGCGCTGATCACGGCCATGGCCAACATCCAGTCGCACCAGTCGGGCAATCCCTGCGCCCTGTCGCAGCACGCGGCGGTGGCCGCCATCCTCGGCAAGCACGGCGCGGTGGCCGCGCTCAAGGGCACCCTCGAGCGCAACCGCAACGAGCTGATGCGCCTGCTGGCGGAGATCCCCGGCCTGGGCGTGAACGTGCCCGGCGGCACGTTCTACTCGTTCTGCGACTTCAGCCGTTTCGACCGGAACTCGGCGCGGTTGTCCGAGCACCTGCTGGAGAAGGTCCAGGTCGTGACCGTGCCCGGCGTGGAGTTCGGCACCGAGGGCCACCTGCGCCTGAGCTACTGCGGCCCCCTGGACGAGATCCGCGAGGGCGTGCGGCGCATCGCCTGGCTGCTGGACCGCAACGGTTCGGCCGAGTTCGAGACCGGCGGGCGCATCTACCGCCGCTGAGCCCGGTCGTCCCCCCGGAGGCAACGACGAAGCCGGGCCCCCCGGGGGCCCGGCTTGCGTAGGCGCGGATGCGACCCGATCAGTTGCCGCCGTGGCGGATGATGGCGCCCTCGACGGTGTAGATGGTGTCCTCGGCGATGTTCGTCGCCTGGTCGGCCACGCGCTCGAGGTTCTTGCAGACCAGCAGCCAGCAGACCAGCTTGTCCGAGTCCTCGGGCCGCCGGCCCAGTTCGCCGCGCAGGAAGGTCATCAGTTCGCGGTACTGCGCGTCGACGGCGTCGTCGGACGCCAGGACCTCGCGGGCCTTGGCCGTGTCCATGGCCATCAGCGACTCCATCGCCATCCGCAGCATCGACTGGGCCTTCTCGCCCATGGAGTGCAGGCCCTCGGTGAAGGTGGGGGGCATCGAGTCGGCGCCCATGCAGCCCCGGCCCGAGGCGATGTTCACCGCCAGGTCGCCGATGTGCTCGAGGTCGTTGTTCATCTTCAGGACGGCGATCAGGAAGCGCAGGTCGACCGCCACCGGCTGGTGCAGGGCCAGGGTCTTGAGGCACTCCTCCTCGACCGAGACCTCGAGGCGGTCGATCTCGCGGTCGCGGTCGCGCACCTCGGCGGCCAGGTCCGAATCGGACGTCTCGACGGCGCGCAGGGCCAGCTTCAGGCTCTGCTCGACGAGGGCGCTGAGGTGGAACAGCCGTTTCTTCAGCTGCTCGATCTCGCG
This sequence comes from Candidatus Krumholzibacteriia bacterium, assembly GCA_035399525.1. Lineage (GTDB taxonomy): Bacteria > Krumholzibacteriota > Krumholzibacteriia > LZORAL124-64-63 > LZORAL124-64-63 > JACZKN01. The sequence continues at coordinate 11,752 of DAOPJF010000042.1, forward strand.
CTGCAGGTGGATCTTCACGCCGGGACCTCCCTCGGCAGGATGATGGTGAAGGTGCTGCCGCGGCCGACCTCGCTGACGACGGTCACGCGCCCGCGGTGCGCCTGGGCGATGTGCTTGACGATGGCCAGTCCGAGCCCCGTGCCGCCGAGCGTGCGGCTGCGCGCCTTGTCGACGCGGTAGAAGCGCTCGAACACCCGGGGCAGGTGCTCCGGCGCGATGCCCGGGCCCTCGTCGGCCACGGCGATGGCCACCGAGCCGTTCGCGGCCTGCACGGACAGGGACACCGGCGTGGCCGCCCCGCTGTACTTCAGGGCGTTGTCCACGAGGTTGGTCACCGCCTGTTCGACCAGGGCCGGGTTGAACAGGCGGTGACCAACCTCGTGGACAACGCCCTGAAGTA
>DAOPJF010000043.1:0-11920 GCA_035399525.1 Candidatus Krumholzibacteriia bacterium
CAGGCTCTCGGTCAGCGGCACGGGGATGATCTCGACCTGGGCCAGCATCTTCTCGAGGTCGCCGTCGCAGGCGGTGCGGAGGTCGTTCCAGATGTAGCCCGAGCAGGCGCCCAGCGGACGGTAGTTGTCGAACAGGCGATCGAGCTGCGCCTCGTCGAAGCCGACCTTGCGCGCCAGCCACTTGCGGCTCTCGGCGGGCGAGTCGAACAGGTTCATGGCCAGGACGGCCGGGTCCTCGTAGGTCTGGCTCTCGATGGTCGCAATCCTGCCGTATGACCCGATTCTGTCCAGCCCGGTGAACCGGAAGCTGTACTTGCGGTTGCCGTCGCGGGAGAGGAACTCGCGGTAGAGCCGGCTGACGTACTCGACGAAGAAGGTCTTGCCGTTGCCCGGCTCGCCCACCAGCACGTAGGCCATCTCGGCCGAGCTGCCGCCCTCGGCGGCGTCCTTCACGTAGGAGACGAAGCTGTTGATCTCGTCGTACATGCCGACGATGTGCTTCTTCCCGTCCCGGAAGATCTTGAAGTCATAGGTGGTTTTGCCGTTGACCACCACCTTCTCGATGGGGCTCTCGAGGATCATCCGGCTGATGGCCTGGAAGGCGTTCTCGAAGACCCGCTCGCCCGACTTCAGGGCCAGCAGGTGGTTCTGCAGCGTGTTCTTCTTCTCGACGGCCATGGTCGACTCCCATCGTGGCGTGGCCACCAGCGCCCGCCGCACACGGGGCGGCGGGACGATCCGTGTCCGCCGGCTCCGCAAGGCCCGTGCCCAAATGGAAGTGATGAAATGTCAACAGATGCGACGCGTTCCCGGGGGCGCCGGCCAGGGGGCCGTTGCCCTCACGAAACGCATTCCCGCGACCGTGCGCCATAGCCGGCGCTGGAAACGCGCCGCCCGATGGGCTATATCAGGGAAACGCAAGCGTCGGCGGGGGCCCGGGACCCGCCCGTCCCGCTCCCGGAGGCATCCGATGTCCGTGCTCATCCGCCGCCTGTTGCCGGCCCTGGTCCTGGTGGCCGCCGGCGCTGCCGCCGCCGCTCCGGCGCCCTTCACCCTGGCGCGTTTCCTCGAGGTGCCGGTCATCACGTCGCCGGCGGTGTCGCCCGACGGCGCCCAGGTGGCCTACACCGTGACCTGGCGCGACCTGGCCGCGGACAAGCGCGAGACCCGGCTGTGGCTGGCGGACGTGGCGCGGGGCACGACCCGGCAGCTGACCTTCACCAGCGCCGGCGTGGGTGGGCTGGCCTGGCGGCCCGACGGCACGCTGAGCTTCCTGCGCACCGACGACGGCGCCGCGCAGGTGTGGATCAACCCGCTGGACGGCTCCGAGCCGCGCCCGGTGACCTCGCTCGAGGGCGGCGTGGGCGCCTACTGGTGGTCGCCAGACGGCAAGCGGCTGGCGGTGCTGGCCGATCCGCCGGCGGCGGACGAGGACGAGGCGGCCGCGGCCGAGGGCGATCCCCGCGACCAGGCCCTCTACCCGGTGACGTCCGATCGCCGCGATTGGGAGGTGCGCGACCGCATCGAGCACCCCGAGGACTACCAGCAGCTGTACGTCGTGGACGCCGAGGGCGACCACGCCGGGGCGAAGCCGCTGACGGCCGCGCCCTGGCATCCCTACCACGCGGCCTGGTCGCCCGACGGCAGGACGCTGGCGGTCACCTTCAACGCGCGCTTCAGCTCGCTGGTGGACGAGGACCAGCAGATCGCCCTGGTGGATGTCGCCACGGGCAACGCGACGGTCATCACCCCGGCCGACCGCCACGCTTCGCTGGCCGCGTTCAGCCCCGACGGCAAGAAGCTGGCCTGGTACCAGGACCGGGACGCCATGTTCCGCGCCTACCTGAACCTGAAGGACATCGTGGTGCGCGACCTGGCCACGGGCCAGGACCGCGTCGTCACCGCCGGCACGTCGCTGTGCCTGGGCGGCTCGGGCTCGACGCCCGAGACGGCGCCCGTGTGGGGCGCCGGCGGCCGCGCCCTGTTCCTGCCGGCGGCCGACGGCACCCGCCTGGAGCTGGCGCGGGTCGACACCAAGGACCAGAAGGTGACCCTGCTGACCGCGCTCGAGGGCAACCTCGCGGGGATGAGCCTGGACGGCGGCGTCGTGGCCTTCGTCGAGAGCGCGCTGGACAAGCCGGGCACGCTGCTGGCCGGCAAGCCGGGCGGGAAGATGAAGGCCCTGGCCACGACCAACGACGCGGTGGCGGCCTACGGGCTGCTGCCGGCGCGCAAGCTCGCGCTGCCCGGCTCGGGCGGCGTGACGGTGGAAGGCTTCCTGTTCCTGCCGCCGGGCGCGGGCGAGCACGACAGGCTGCCGGCGATCATCGAGATGCACGGCGGCCCCTACTCGCGCTACGGCAACGCGTGGACCACGCGGTACCCGTGGCAGGTGCTCTCGCAGGAGGGCTTCGCGGTGTTCATCGTCAACCCGCGCGGCGGCACGGGCTACGGCGCCGACTACCTGCGCGGCGTGTACCGCAACTTCGGCACCGACGACTACCTGGACATCATGGCGGCGGTCGACGCGCTGGTCGAGCGCGGCACCATCGACCCGGACCGCCTGGGCTTCACCGGCTACAGCTACGGCGGCCTGTCCACCAACAACGTGGTCAGCCGCACGGGCCGCTTCAAGGCGGCGGTGTCCATCGCCGGCATCTGGAACTACACGTCGGCCATGGGGCAGAACAACCCGCAGCTGTTCATCGACAGCTACGACCACCCGTGGAGCAGCGACCTGCAGCGGATGTGGGAGCAGAGCCCGGCCTCGCGGGCCGCGGACATCACCACGCCCACGCTGATCATGCACGGCACCGACGACGAGCCGGTCGACCCGCGGCAGTCCATCGAGATGTTCAGCTACCTGCAGCTGAACGGGGTGCCCAGCCGCCTGGTGCTGTACCCCGGCGAGGGGCACGGCATCAACAAGCCGAGCCACATGATCGACTACCAGACGCGCGAGCTGCAGTGGTTCCGGCATTACGTGCTGGGCGAGGACGCCGCCGAGGGCGCCCTGCCGCCGGTGCCGGTCGAGCCGTAGGGGCTACTCGTACGACCGGGGCACGGCGCAGATGAACACGAACGGCTCGTCGCCCGTGTTGCGGAACTGGTGCACGTCGCCGGGCGCGACGAAGGCGAACTCGCCGGCGGCGATGGGGTGCAGCGCGCCCTCGCCGTCGACCAGGGCGCCGCGGCCGCTGATGACGTAGTTGACGTGCTCGATGCCGTCGTGGCGGTGGTGGGGCGAGTGCCCGCCGGGCTCGACGGTGAAGACGCGGAACGAGAAGTTGGGCACGCCGTCGGCGCTGCCGATGACGAGCTGCTTGGCGACGCCCTGGACGCCGTCCATGGTCACGGACGTCTTCTGGACGTCGTCGAGCCTGCGGATGATCACGATCATTCTCCTTGGGTGGGGGCCGGTCCGGTCCCGCCATGATAGCCGCGGCGGGCCCGCGGCGCACGGGGGCGCGATGGCCAGCGACGACCTGCCGGTGAGCAACGGCGTGACGATCCCGGCGGACGAGCTGGCCTACGCGGCCAGCCGCTCGTCGGGACCGGGCGGCCAGCACGTCAACACCGCCGACACCCGCATCCAGCTGCGCTGGAACCCCGGCACCAGCCGCGCCCTGACCGACGCCCAGCGCGCCCGCGTGCTGCGGGCGTTGGCCTCGCGCCTGACCGAGGGCGGCGAGATCATCCTGGCCAGCGACGCCCACCGCAGCCAGCGCCGCAACCGCGAGGAGGTGCGGCAGCGCCTGGCGCAGATGCTGCGCGAGGCGCTGGTGCCGCCCAAGCCGCGCAAGGCGACGCGGCCCACGGCGTCGTCGCGGGCCAGGCGACTGGACGACAAGCGGCGGCGCGGCGAGATCAAGAAGGGGCGAGGGAAGCCGGAGGACTAGGGCGCACCCGGCGCCGGCGCGGCCAGCAGGGTCAGGCGCCGCACGGCCACGCCGCCGGCGCGGTCGTCGGCGTTCCTTGCGTCGAAGCGCGACGGCCGGTAGCCGGGGCGGACCAGCGTGACGACGATCTCCGCGCCCGCAGGCCGGGCCGGCAGGCGGACGGCCACCTGCCCCGGCTCCGTCGGCAGCGCTACGGCGCCGGTGGTCGCGCCGTCGATGAGCACCGTCAGCTCGCGGCCCTCGCGGCCGTATCCCGCAATTTCCAGCAGCAGGTACGCCGGCGGCCTCGCGGCCGTCCAGGGCACGCGCACGTCGGTGCGGTCGGAGAGCCAGCCGATCGAGTCGGGCTCGGCCGCGCAGGCCAACAAGCCGCGCCAGCCGGGCGTGTCCGCGGGCCGCGTCGAGGCCCAGGCGGGTGCGGCGCCCGCAGGGCCGGGCAGCCCGTCACCCTGCCGCAGCGCCAGCCGGCGCACGGCCACGCCCAGGTTGCGGCGGTCGGACGACGCGGTGTCGCGCTCGGCCGGCACGAAGGTGGGGCTCAGCACGCCGATGGCCAGCGCGCGGTCGGACATCGCCTGCGGGATGGGCACCTCGAGGGTGCACGGCGGCCGGCCCGGCGGCGCCCAGTGGACAGGGCGGCCGTCGACGGTCACCAGCAGCGGCGCGTCGGGAGCGGCGGCCGCGGCCAGCTCGATGTGCAGCGCGTCGGGCGTCGCGCCCAGGCGCGGCGTGACCACGACCGAGCCCGCGCCGAAGGTCCAGCGCGTGCGCACGCCGTCCCAGGGCACGCCGCCGTCGAAGCCGCTGACGAACACGTCGGGCAGCGGGTCATTCACCAGGTTCACGTCGACGTTGGTGAGCGCCTGCCGGTCCAGGCGCGCCAGACGCGGTGCGCCGCCGCTCCAGTCGGCGGCCAGCAGCGTCACCGCGTGCTCGCCGGGGCCGAGGGCCGCCTCGGGCAGCATGGCCGACAAGAGGCCCGCGCCGCCGCCCGCATCCCAGGCGTAGGGGCGCGTCACCGAGCGCATGGTGTCGTCGATGGCCACCACCAGGTCCAGGTCCGCGGGAAGGCCCGCGGCGGCCGCCACGGTGCCGGCCACCAGCGCGGGCAGCGTGCCGTCGGCCGACGGCACCACCAGGGGCCCGGGCTCGCGCAGCCGCACCGTGATGTCGTCGCGCACCGGCACGTCCGCCGGCACGGGGCGGCCCAGCAGCTGCGCGCCCCGCCGCGGCGCCAGCAGGGCAGCATCTGGACCATCGGGACCGAAGTTCGCGCGGCGCCGCGCGACCGCCTCGGCGCGCTGGGCCATCACCGCGGCGGCATCGACGGGCACCCAGCCCTCGGCCTCAAGGTAGGCCGTCGCCGTGTCTCGGCCCGCATCGGCCGCCAGGTCGCGGCCCGCGGCCCAGGGCAGCGCCGTGCCCAGGGCGCCGGCGATGGTGGGCAGGATGTCGAGCGTCGACACGATGCGGTCATCCACCACGCCCGCTCCGCCGCCGGGCCGCCGCACCAGCAGCGGCACCGGCAGGATCTCGCCCTCGTTGGTGGGCGTGACGCCGCGGCGGCTGTCGCCCGGCGCGAAGGCCATGCCGTGGTCGGCGCAGAGCACGACGACCGCGCGCCCGTCCAGGCCCGCCTCGCGCAGGCGCGCGTCCAGCCGGCCGACGAACGCGTCCACGAAGCCCATCTGCAGCAGGTAGCGCTGCTGCATGGTCAGCACGCCCCACGGGTCGTCGTGCCAGGCGCCCCACTGGTCGCCCTGGATGCGCTCGTGCACGAAGCCGTCGCGGTACTGCCCGCCCCCCGGCAGCAGCAGCGGCGGGCCGTGGGGCACCATGGCGTGCAGCACGTAGCAGCCCGCCGCACCGTCGCGCTCGGCCGTGCCCAGGGTGGCCAGGAACGTGTCCAATTGCTGCCGGCGGTCGGGCAAGTCGGCGAACAGGTCGGCGGCCGACCGGCCGAAGCCGATCCACGCATTGTCCACCGAAGGCAGGCGGTGTGCCATCCCCGCAGGCAGCAGCACCCGTCCCGCCAGCACCGCGAGGTCGCGCACGGTCAGGCGCAGCAGCGTGGTCGCCGAGCGGTCGCCCAGGGTCGCGGGGTCCAGGCGCGTCACCGTCTCGAAGGAGTGCACCTGGTGCGACGGCGCCAGCCACGTGAAGATGTTCCGCGGGTACGACGCCAGCGTCGGCAGGCTGTCGGCCGTCGGCCGCGCCCCGCTGAGGATGGCCGGCACGGCCCAGATGGTCGAGGGGCTGACCGACAGCGCGTTGCGGTACCAGGTGGCGCGGTCGGCGAAGGCGGCCAGGTGCGGGTACTGCTGCCGGTCGAGCCCGCCCTCGCCGTCGAGCAGGAACGCCGTCGGCAGGGCGTCGAAGACCACGAGCACCACCGGCATCGACGCGGTCGGCGCGACGCCGGGAGCGACCGCCGCACCGGCGCCGCGCGCCGATCCCAGCAGCGCGCGGGGGCCCGGCTGCAGCAGGAACACCAGCGCCACCAGCGGGGCCGCCAGGCCCGCCAGGCCCAGGTGGCGCCGCAGCCGCGGCAGCCGCGCGGTGAACGCGACCACCGCGGCGGCCAGGCCCAGGGACACGGCGACCTGCATCGCATCGGCGCCGCCGATGAAGCGACCGACCAGCGGCCGCAGCCCGGCGGCCAGCAGCACGAGCGCGAGCGCGGCCCACAGCAGGGGCGCCGCGCGGGGCGCCGTGCGGGCCATGCCGGCCACGGCGCCCGCCAGCAGCAGCGGCGGACCGGCGGTCACGGCTGCGACCAGCCCGATCAAGGCGACGCCCTCGATCCCATGGATGGACAGGAACGCCGGGTTGCGCGCCAGCAGGTCGAACACCGGCTGCACGATGCCCAGGGCCCACAGCGCGGCCAGCGAGCCGGCCACCGCACCGATCCGCGGCGGCATCACGATGGTCGGCGCATCGTCGCGCGGCGTGCGCAGCGCCGGCGCCAGCAGGCCGTTGGCCGCCAGGCGGCCGGCCATGGCCGCCACCGAGGCGGCGACCGCGCCGGGCCAGAGCCCGGTGGCCGCGGCGACCACCAGCACCACCGCCAGCACCGCCACCTCGGCGACCGAGGCGTGGGTGATGGGATCGGTGCGCCGCCGCGCCACCAGCAGCGCCCGCTGCAGCGACAGCAGCACGCTCAGGGCCGGCATGAGCGCCAGGATCACCAGCGGCGTGCGCGCGTAGGCCGCCAGCGCGGGATCGAGGCCCGACACGCCCACCAGCCAGAGGTCGGCCAGCGGCGTCAGGGCGATCAGCGCCAGCCCGGCCGCGGCCGCCGCGGCGAGCACGGCGGCGAAGCGCCGCACCAGCCGCAGGTGGTCCCACGACCGGCCCAGCATGGCGACGGCGACCTCCTGGTAGCTGAGGCCCGGCGTGCGGAACACGAACACCAGCGCGTTGACCACCGGCAGCACCGCCAGCGACTCGGTGGGGTGCGCCATGCGGCCCATGAAGAACGTGACCACCGGCTGCACGGCCAGCGAGATCAGCGACGTCAGGGCCAGGGGACGGTAGAATCGCGTCACGTCGCCCCAGGTGGGCGTCGGGCCGCCGGTCGTGGCGAGGGTGGTGCGCACGGCGACCGCCGCCATCACCCGCGCGGCCGCCGCCTCGGCCACCGCGCCGGCCACCAGCGCGCCGGCGCCCACGACCGCGCCGGGCCAGGCGGTCAGGGCACGCAGCGTGCCTGCGGTCAGGGCCATGGTGGCCAGGCGCACCACCGTGCCGGCGGCGACGCGGCGGGTGTGCCCCGTGCGGATCATCACGCCCTGGTAGAAGCGGCGCAGGCCGATGGCCGCCGGCCAGGGCAGCATCAGCAGCAGGGCCCGGTGGGCGAGCGCGGCGACGTCCGCATCGAGGTGCAGGACGCCCACGGCCAGCCCCTGCCAGGCCGCGGGAATCAGCATCAGCGCCATGGCGGCGGTCACCACGGCGTTCAGCGCCAGCATGAACGCGCGCAGCCGCCGGTAGGCTCCGGCGCCGTCGGCCAGGGCGGTCGAGGCGCTCATCATCATGATGACCGGCGCCTCGACCAGGATGGCCAGGGCCCAGGCCACGCCGTAGGCGGCGAGGTTGGTGACCGGATCGGGCAGGCGGGCGATGACCGCGGCCAGGAACGGGCCCTCGATGGCCATCATCAGCCACGTGGCCTGCAGGGGCAGCCAGAACCGCGCCAGGCGCGCCGGGGTCAGGGGCTCGTGCATCCGGCCAAGGTAGACGGCGGCGGGCGCGCCGCCAAGCCGCAGGCGCAACCGGCGGCCGCCGCTTGCGTAATGCAGAAGTTGCCTTGACCCGACCCGGTCCGGCCAGGCGGCCCGACCGCGAAGAAAGGACCCCGACATGACGATGCGTGGGAGGATGGGCCCGGCCCTCGGGCTGGCGCTGCTGCTGGCGTCGCCGGCGCTGGCCGGCGAGACGACGAAGGACGGCGTCCTGTGGATCGAGAACGGCGCCGCTCCGGCCAAGGGCGCGCGCACGGTGAAGCTGGTCGAGCAGTGGCGCGCCGGCGGGGAGGACTCGGACGAGATCTTCGGCCTGATCAGCCAGGTCATGGCCGACGCCAAGGGCAACGTCTACCTGTTGGACACGCGCCTGTCCGAGGTGGCGGTGTTCGGTCCCGACGGCACCCGCACCGGCACCCTCAGCCGCGAGGGCGACGGCCCGGGCGAGACCCGCATGCCGGCGAACATGATGTTCCTGCCCGACGGCAGCCTGGGCATCCTGCAGATCTTCCCCGGCCGCATCGTGAAGGTGGGCCTGGACAACGCGCCGCAGGGCGTGATCGAGTTCGGCGACCGCACCGAGGGCGGCTTCCTGCAGCTGATGGACTGCATGGCCCAGGGCGACCACCTGGTGGTGGCGGGCACCGAGATCCGCCAGAATCCGCCGACGGGGCGCATCCAGACCAGCTACGCCGCCGCCTGCACGGCCGACGGCAAGGAGCTGGTGCGCTACGCGTCGTACCGGCGCGAGCTCGACTTCTCGAACCTGCACTGGATCGAGGACGACCTGCAGCAGGTCGACTTCCGCAAGTCCGTGGTGGGCCGTGACGGCCGCGTGTACCTGGCCCCGTTCCGCAACGAATACCACATCGATGTCTACCGGCCCGACGGGGCGCGCGACCGGGTGATCACCCGCGCCTACGAGCACCGCCAGCGCACCGCCGGGGAGTTCGAGCGCATCGACACCATGCGGGCCGCCCAGTTCAGCCGGCTGCCCGGCGCCAAGTGGACCACCTCGAAGACCGAGCCCGACATTTCGGCCCTGCGCATCGGTCCGGACGGCAACCTGTGGGTCGAGACCAGCCGCGGCGGCGTGGACCGGCCCGAAGGCGTGTTCTACACCTGGGACGTGTTCGATCCCGACGGGCACTTCATCGAGCAGGTGTCGGCCGCCTGCCCGGGCGACGGCGACGACGACATGATGCTGTGGACCGCCGACGGCGCCGTGCAGGTGACGGGTTTCGTGAGCGCGGTGCGCGCGCTGCAGTCGGGCGGCGCCGGGGCCGCGGCTGCCGACGAGGACGCGGCGCCCATGGAGGTCATCCGGTACCGGACGGCCCCCTGAGGCCCGCGCAGGCGGGGAGATCGGGAACGGCCGGGGGCGCCCCCGGCCGTTCCGCTTGTCGGTCCCGGGGGCGCGCCGTACGATGGCCTCCATGCACGACCCGCTGTACATCACGTATTGCGCCGCCGCCAAGGATCCGGCCGAGGAGCCCATGGCCGCGGCCTGGCGTTACAAGTCCAGCCGCATCGACGCGGTGCTGGCCCTGGCCGTCGAGCGGGGCGCCGGCTTCCGCATCCTGTCGGGCCGCTTCGGGCTGCTGGCCGCGGGCGAGCCGATCCCCTGGTACGACCACCTGCTGACGGCGGGCGAGGTGCCGGCCCACGCGGCAACGGTGGCCCGCCAGCTGGCCGACACCGGGGCCGGGGGCGTCGTGTACTTCACCCGCGGCGCGGCGGTCGACCCGGGCACGCCGCCCTACCTGGCCTGCTGCCAGGAGGCCTGCGAGCGCGCCGACCTGCCGTTGCGCGTGGTCGAACTGCCCGCCGGGCCGCTGGACCTGGCGATGCTCGACCTGCTGGTCTGAACGACGCGGCGGGCATCCGGGGGAAGGATGCCCGCCGCTGTTCCTCGCCGGCCGCGGGGGACTAGGCGGCCTTCCTCGCGAAGAACGTCTTCTTCAGCAGGTCGACGAACACGGTGGCCGCACCGGCGATCAGCAGCCCGTCGGGCAGGGTGCGCGACCACATCCAGCCCTTGAGCGGCTCGACCGCCTCGCGCTGCCGCGCCGCCCAGTAGCCCAGGTCGTGCGCGGTCTGGGCCTGCCGGAAGCCGATCACCAGCGTCGGCACCGCGAACAGGACCACGCCCGCGGTCAGCAGCCAGAAGCCCACGCGGCTGGGCCGGTCGTCCCACTCGAGGTGGTTGGCGACGGCGTTGGCCCGCGCCGTCAGGTACATGAACGCGATCGAGATGTAGCCGAACGCGCCGAGCAGCGCGACGTGGCCGTGGGGCATGATCAGGTACGTGCCGTGGCTGTAGTAGTTGATGGTCGGCAGGTTGATGACCATGCCCAGGAACCCGGCGCCGAACCAGTTCAGGAAGGCGCTGCCCGCCAGGAACAGGAAGGGCACGGCGAACGGGAACGGCTTGCCCGAGGCCTTGATCTCCTTCTGCTGCTTGATGGCCTCGATCATCAGCACCGCCAGCGGCAGCGGCTCGAGCGCCGAGAAGATGCCGCCCACGGCGATCCAGTACTCGTCCAGGCCCTGCCACCAGTAGTGGTGGCCCACGCCGAGGGTGCCGCTGGCCGCGACCAGCAGGAGCTCGAACAGCATGACCCGCTCGGCGGCCTTGCGCGGCACCAGGCCCAGCGCGACGGTCAGGAAGGCCAGCACGCCGGCGGCGAACAGCTCGAACGTCAGCTCGACCCACAGGTGGACGACCCACCAGCGGTAATAGTCGTCGACGGTGTAGTTGGGCATGATCTTGTGGATGGGCATCATGCCGGCCATGTACAGCGTGGCGATGCCGAAGGCGCTCCAGATGATGGTGCCGACCAGGACGTTGTTCTCCTTGGCCTTGCGGATCACGCTGAACACCATCAGGAACCACATGACCAGGCCGGCCACCAGGCCGATGTCCCACACGCGCCCGAGGTTCAGCAGCTCGCGGCCCTCGTTGCCCAGCCAGAACCACGTCTCGCGCATGTGCCCGGTGGCGCCCAGGTAGATGCCCGCCAGGCCGCCGCCGCCCACCACCAGCAGGGCGACCCACAGCACGTCCACCAGCCAGGGGAACTTCAGGTCCTCCTTGGCCACCAGCGGCGCGATGAGCATGCCGCCCACCAGCCAGCCCACAGCCACCCAGATGATGGCCAGGTTCACGTGCAGCGCGCGCATCACGTTGAAGGGCAGCACCGACTGCGGCAGCAGGAAGTTCCGGCCCGGGTCGGTGTAGATGTGCGCCAGGTAGCCGCCCAGGATCATCTGCAGCAGCAGGAAGAGGCCGACCACCGGCACGTACTTCAGCAGCTTGCGCTGCGACGGGTACAGGCGGTCGATGACCAGCGCCTCGGCGGGCTCGTCGCCGGCCGAGGGCTTCAGCAGCTTCTCGTAGGCGACGTAGAGCACCAGGATCGTACCGACCCACAGCACCAGCAGCTCCCACAGCGACCAGTAGTGGCTGTTCCAGCCGGTGTCCTGGTCCAGCAGCGGCTCGGGGGGCCAGTTGTTGCTCCAGGTGCGGTCGGTGCCCGGGCGCGTGGTGCTGGCCACGAGTTGCGCCCAGTCGACGAACGCGGCGATCAGGCGCGCCTCGTCGGCCCGGATCACGCCGCCGGGCCAGGCGTGCGCCTTGTCGCCGTCGGCCAGGAAGGTCGTCAGCCAGGCCGTGTTGGTGGCGAAGGCCTCGGTCGAGGCGGCGCTGTAGATCACGTCGCCCTCGTTCAGGGTCGGCGTCTCGCGCACGTCCGCCTGCACGCGGGCGCGCACCAG
>DAOPJF010000044.1:0-11800 GCA_035399525.1 Candidatus Krumholzibacteriia bacterium
GCCGCCCTTCATGTAGGGGTCGCCGAAGCCGTTGATCCAGATGAACATGCCGCCGAGCTCCTCGGCCAGCACGATCAGCTTGTTGCGGAACAGCTCGGGATAGGCCGACGTCAGCAGCGCGTCGTCGAACTCGATGTTCAGCCAGGCCTGGTTGCCGAACGCCCCGGCGCGCATGTGGGCGCCCTCGGGCAGCGGCAGCACCTCCTGCTCGAACAGCTTGATGGTCTCGCTGGACAGCTTCACGTCCGTGCCCACCGGCCGCTCGCAGTAGACGACGATGGTCTCCTTGGGCTGCGGCCGCCAGAACCCGCCCTTGCGCACCTTCTCCTTGTAGGCCCAGCCCATGCCCACCGACAGGGCGACCAGCAGCACCAGCGGGTAGAACCACAGCTTCAGGTGCAGCCGGGTCAGGGCGTCGACCCAGGCCACGAACACGCCGACGGCGCCGAGCAGACCCGCCGCGCCGCCGATCCAGGGCAGCCAGTCGCCCGCGGTCGAGCGGCCCTTCCAGGCCCAGGCGCCGCCGTAGGCCACCACGGCGATGATCAGCGTGGCCAGCAGCCAGCGCCAGGCCATGGGCCAGCCGCGCAGGGCGAACTCGTCGTCGGCGGCGGCGGTCGAGCGCAGCTCGCGCTCGGACGGTCCCTTGAGCGCCACGGGAATCCAGCAGAAGGCCACGAAGATCGAGGCCAGCATGGCGATGCCCACGCTCACCGCCAGCGGCACGTAGAACAGCGACAGGCGCTCGGTCATGAAGATGAACGAGAGGAACGCCACCACCGTGGTCAGCGTCGTGGCCATGATGGGGAAGGCCACCTCGCGCGTGCCGGCGATCAGGGCCTCGCGCGTGTCGCCCTCTTGCCGGCCCGACAGGCGCCGGTGGATCGCGTCCAGCACCAGGATGCTGTTGTCCAGCAGCATGCCGAAGCAGATGGTCAAGCCGCTGATGGTGATGAAGTTCACCGACACGCCGAAGAAGTAGAACAGCGACAGGCAGATGACGATGGCCAGGATGATCGAGCCGATCACGATGGCCGTCAGCCGCACCCGCTTGAGCGCCGCCGCCAGCATGGCGAACAGCAGGCCCAGGATCACCAGCGACCGGATCACCAGCTCCTGCAGCTTCTCCTGCAGGTCCCGGCCCTCGTCCTGGTCCACCTCGAAGTGCACCGCGAACGGCGCGTCGGCCTGGATCACCGGCAGCTCGTGCCGGAGCCGCCGGCTGACGGCGATCGAGTTCTGCCCGCTGCGCTTGGTGATGTTCAGGGTGATGACGTTCTCGCCGCCGATGCGGCTGTAGTACGCGATGTCCTCGAAGTCGGGCCGCACCTCGGCCACGTGCCGCAGCGTCACCGGCTGCCCGCCGACCGTGGCCAGCACCGTGCGCTGCAGCTGGGCCAGCGTCACGTCGTCGCGCACGCTCACCGTCAGCTCCAGGCCGTGCCGCCGCACCGGTCCCGCCGGCACGATGTCGTCCAGGGCGTCCAGCCGGTTCGCCACCTGGTCCGCCGTCAGCCCGTAGTTCTCGAGCTTCTGCAGGTCCAGCAGCACCTTGACGATGGGCCGGGCGCCGCCGCGCAGCTCGGCGTCCGCCACGCCGCTGATGGCCAGGAACCGCGGCACCAGCCACGATTCGGCCCGGTCGCGCAGCTCGTTCATGGGCAGCGGCGAGATCAGGTTGACCGAGAAGAACTCCTCGGCCCGCAGCTCCTCGGGCACGTAGGGTCGGATCATGGGCTGCCCGGCCTGCGGCGGCAGGTTGCGCCGGACCGCGCCCAGCTGCTCGGACAGCTCGAGCCGCGCGAAGTCCATGTTCGTGCCGCGCTTGTACTTGACCGTGACCGTGCTCTGGCCGTGCTCCGAGCGCGAGTCGATGTCCTCGACCGCGTGGCAGCCGGCGACGGCCTCCTCGATGGGCAGGGTCACCGAGCGCTGGATGGCGCTGGGCGACGCGCCGTTCCAGCTCGTGACGATGGACAGCTCGGGCAGGTCCGTCTCGGGCATCGCCTCGACGTTCAGTCGCGGCACGGCGTACAGGCCCGTCACCAGGAGCGCGGCGAACAGCATCCAGGTGGCGACGGGATGGTCGACGGCGAAGCGGATCATGCCCTAGTACTCCCGGTCCAGCCGCCGGTGCACGGCCTCGTACACCAGGGGCGTCAGGTACAAGGTCAGCAGCGTGGCCACGCTCAGGCCGCCGATGATGGTGATGGCCAGCGGCCGCTGCATCTGCTCGCCCGTGCCCAGGCCCAGGCCCATGGGCACCATGGCCAGCACGGTCGTGACGGTGGTCATCATGATGGGGCGGAAGCGCAGCTCGCCGGCCGCCAGCACGGCCTCGCGGCCGCCCATGCCGTCCTCGCGCAGCCGTCGGATGGTGGCCACCTTCACGATGGCGTCGTTCACCGCGATGCCCAGCAGGGCGATCATGCCGATCAGCGAGATGATGTTCAGCGACTGCCCGGTCAGCCACAGCGTCAGCAGCGCGCCGCCTACGCCCACCGGCAGCACGGCGGTGATGATCAGCGGGTCGATGAAGCTCTCGAACTGGGCCGCCAGGATCATGTACACCAGCAGCGCCGACAGCAGCAGGGCCCAGCCCAGGTCGTGGAAGCTGCTGTTGATCTCCTCCTGCTCGCCGCCGGTCACGAAGCTGACGCCCTCGGGCAGGACCGTACGCGCCAGCAGCGCGTCGACGTCGGTCCACACCTCGGCCAGGCTGCGGCCGTTCACGTCGCCGGCCAGGGTCAGCTGCCGCCGCTGGTCGCGCCGCACCACCTCGCGCACCGGCTGGTCGATGGTCTGGATCACGAAGGTGCCCAGGGGCACGGTCTTGCCGCCGGTCACGGCCACGGGCGAGGCCAGCACCGCGCCCAGGTCGTAGCGCTCGTCGCGGGGCAGGCGCACGGCGATGTCGATGCGCTGCTCGATCTCGTTGTAGGTCGTCGCGACGGTGCCCTGGATGCGATTGCGCAGCTCGCCGGCGAGCGCGTCGGGCTCCAGGCCGTAGCGCAGCGCCTTCTCGCGGTCGACCGTCACCTCGACGGTGGGGTTGCCCAGCACGCGGTCCATCTCCACGTCCTCGAGGCCCCTGATGCGGTGCAGCTTCGGCAGCAGGTCGTCGGCCACCTTCAGGGCGTCGTCGCCGCGCTCGGCGGTGATGCCCAGGGTGAACGCGGCCTCGCCGCTGGCCAGGATCTCGCGCAGGCCCACGCCCTCCTCGCGGAAGGCCCACACCGCGCCCTCCCGGGCGGCCAGCCGGCCGGCCAGGCGTTCCTTGATGTGCTCCATGTCCCGGCGCCCGTGGCGTGACGGGTGCAGCATGACGCGGATGCGCGCCGTGTTGGCCGCGCTGTACTCCTTGAGCGAGGCCAGGGTCTTCTCGGTCACGCCCACCTGGGCGTAGACCGTCTCGACCTCGGGCATGGGGGCGATGTACGCCGCCAGGTCGTGGGCCGCCGCGTGGGTGACCTCCAGGGGCGTGCCCGCCGGCAGCTCCAGCGCCAGGGTGAAGTCGCCGCGGGTGCGGTCGGGCATGAAGGTCAGCCGCAGCTGCGACCCCAGCCAGCCGCAGGCCGCCAGGGCGATGACGACCACGGCGACGAACGCGGCCTTGTGCTCGAGCACCGGCACCAGCGCCGCGTGGTAGCGGCGGATCAGCATGCGCACGAAGGCGTCGAAGGGCCGGTAGATCGCCGCCGGCCGGTCGCCGGGCGCCTTCAGGATGTGGGCGCTCAGCATGGGCTGCAGCAGCAGGGCCGCCAGGATCGACACCAGCAGCGAGATGGTCACGGTCAGGGCCTGGTCGCGGAAGAACTCGCCCGCCACGCCCGGCACGTAGATGACCGGGAAGAACACGGCCACCGTCGTCAGCGTGGCCGCGACCACCGGCGAGGCCACCTCCTGCGCCGCGCTGGCGCAGATGTCGGCCACCGAGGCGCCCGAGGCCCGCGCTTCCTTCAGGTGGCGGTTGATGTTCTCCAGCACCACGATCGAGTTGTCCACGAGCATGCCCGCGGCCAGCGACAGGCCGCCCAGCGACATCAGGTTCAGGCCCACCTTGGCGAAGTAGAGGAAGGCCAGGGTGGTCATGATCGACACGGGGATGGCCAGGCCCACCACGATGGGGCTGCGCCAGTCCATCAGCGCCAGGAACAGCACCGCGAAGGCCAGCGCCGAGCCGTACAGCAGCGAGCTCTTCAGGCCGTCGAAGCTCTCCTGCACGAAGTCCGCGTCGCGGTAGATGAACGAGCACGAGAAGTCCGGGTACTGGCCGCCCAGGATGCCCAGCACCTTGTCGATCTCGGCGGTGGTGGTGATGGTGTTCTCGCCGACCTCCTTGTATAGGTGCAGCGAGACGACCTCGTCGGTGCCCGTGAGCGTGAAGCCCTCGGGCTCCTTGGTGGTGTCCAGCACCTGCGCCACGTCGCCGATGGTGATGCCCGGTCCGGCGGCGGGGATCTCGGTGGCGCGGATCTCGTCCAGGTTCTCGAACTCGCCCAGGATGCGCAGCGGCAGGTGCAGCGGCCCCTTGCGGATGCGCCCGCCGGGGAACGAGATGTTGGCCACGCGCAGGGCCGTGGCCAGGTCGTCCATGGTCAGGTTGTACAGGCGCAGCTTGCCGAAGTCGGGCTCGACCAGGATCTCGCGCTCGGCGCCGCCGATCACCTCGGCCTGGCTGACGCCGTTGATCTGCTCGAGGGCCGGCTTGACCACCTCGCGCGCGAAGTCGGTCATCTCGGCGATGGGATCGTCCCCGTGCAGCACCAGGATGGCGATGGGCCGCGCGCTCGGGTCCCAGCGCAGGATCAGCGGCCGGTCGGCGCCGGAGGGGAAGTCGTCGCGGTAGGCCACCCGGTCGATGGCCTCGCGCAGGTGCAGGTTGGCGAAGTCCATCTCGGTGCCCCACTCGTACTGCACCGTGATGGTCGAGACGCCCTCGCGGGTCTTCGACACCACGCGCCGCACGCCCGCCAGGCCGGTGATGACCTCTTCCAGGGGCTGGGTCACCAGCCGGGTCAGGTCGTCCGCCGGGGTGTCGGCCCAGTTGGTGATCACCGTCAGGTTCGGGTAGTTGATGGACGGCAGCAGGTCGATGGGCAGCCGCTTCATGGCCATGGCGCCGATCAGCACCAGTCCCGCGAACAGCATCAGGATGGCGACGGGACGCCGGACCGCGGTCTGGATGATCATCGGCCCGCCTCGCCGGCGACCGCGGCCCTGGCGAAGGCCCAGCGGTCCTCGCCGTCGACGGTGCGCCGCACCTTGATCTTCGCCTCGTGGGCCAGGGTCAGGTGGTCGCTGACGACGACCTGCTCGTCCGGCGCCAGGCTGCCGCCGCTGTGCACGGCCTTGATCTCGACCCACTCGTCGTTCTCCAGGCCCGTGTCCACGTACAGCCACTGGGCGCGGTCGCCGTCGCGCTTGAACACCAGCGGCCGGTTGTCGCGGATCAGCACCGCCGCCTTGGGCACCAGCAGGCGGTCCGGGAACACGAAGCCGGCGATCTGCGCCCGCACGAACATGCCGGGCCGGTAGCGGCCGTCGGGGTTGGCGAAGCGCACCAGCACCTCGCAGGTGCGGCTGGCCTCGTCCAGGGTGGGGGAGATGACGTCGACCCGCGCCCGCAGCGTGTCGCCGGTGGCCGGCACCGCCAGCAGCACCGGGCGGCCCTCGTGCAGGTTGCCCAGGTCGGCCTCCAGCACGTTGACGGCGGCCTCGAGGTTCTCGTTGTTGAAGACCGAGCACACGGCCTGGTTCAGGGTCGTGATCTGGCCGGCGACCATGACCAGCCCCTGCACCGTGCCGGTGAAGGGCGCGCGGATCTCGGTGTACTCGAGGTTCAGCTTCGCGCGCTCCTCGGCCATGCGCGCCTCGGCCAGGACGGTGCGCTGCTGGAAGACCGCGTCGCGGAAGGCGCCCTTGTCCAGGGCGTGCATCTCGAGCTCGAGCAGGCGGGCCTGGTACTCGTCGCGGCTGATGCTGCCGCGGTCGAGGGCCCGGTCCAGGTCGCCGCGGCTGGTGCCGAACTCGCGCAGGGCCGCCGCGTTGACCGTGAAGGTGTCGGCCTCGGCGGCCATCTGGCTCAGGGCCTGCAGGTGGCGGTACCGCGCCTCCTCGAGCGCGATGGCGTATTCGCGGGGGTCGATGCGGGCGATCACCTGGCCGCTCCTGACGCGGTCGCCGTCGCGCACCAGCACCTCGCGCACCTCGCCGGCGACCTTGGTGCGGATCTCCACCGACCGCGGCGTGCGGATGGCCCCGTCCGCGTAGATGGGCATCACCAGGTCGCCGCGGCGCACGTCCGCCACGTCCACCGTGATCGCCTTCTCCTTGGCTTCCTTGTCGCCCTCGCCGGACGAGGTGTCGGCCGCCGCGGCGGTCGAATCGACGGCGGCGGCGCCGCCGTTCGCGTCCTTGCCCTTGCAGCCGGCCAGGGCCGCCAGGCCGGCCACGAGCACGAGGAGGAGCGGCAGCAGGGCCGCCGGACGGCGCTGTCGGGTCGCGCGGATCAGCATGGTTCGCCTTTCACGGGAACGGGGTTGCGGACGAAGGCCCCGCCCGCGGGCGGGGCCCCGGCCCCAGGAAACTACTCCATGGTATAACAGATCACCTCGAGAGGCTCCGCCTCTTCCGCGGCGCTCTCGGCGCCGACGGCCTGCTGGTTCAGCCAGGCGTCCAGCGCGCCGGTCACCACCACCACGCGGTTGTCCGGCAGGATGAACAGCGCATCCTTGTCCGGGTCGTGGGCGCCGGGCAGGGCCACCTGGCCCGCGAAGGCGCCGTCGGCCCCGAACCGGTCCAGCACGATCCAGCAGCCGGCCGGAACGTCGACGCCGCTGCGGCCCGTGGCCACCCACAGGCTGCCGTCGTTCGCGGGGAACAGGCCCGCCACCGCGGCCTCGGTGTCCTCGATGGTCACGCCCTTGAGCGGCGCGGGGTAGTTGGCGCCCACGGCCTCGATGACCTTGCGCGCGATGGCCTGCTGGCGCGCGTCGCGCGCCGGCGCGGTGTAGTCGCGCGTGAGCACGCGCTGCTCGGCGCCGTCCGGACCGAAGACGCGGATGGCGTAGGCGCCGCGCTCGGGCGCGACGTAGACGCGACCGTCCGGGCCCACGGCCAGGCGCTGCCACACGAAGTCCATGGCGCCCTCGTCGAGGCGGAAGTCGGCGTAGTCGACCGTGTGCTCCTTCTGCAGCAGCACGTGCTGCTCGGCTCCGTTGGCGTCGCACTCGGCCAGGAAGTAGGTCTGCTTGCTCTGCGAGCCGCCGCCGAAGGTCATGCGGATGCCCGCGAGCACCATCCCCTCGCCCTGCCCGAACGCGCGCACGATCACCGCGAACTGGCCGGCGGCCGGGCCGCCGGGGGGCGTGTAGCTGGACTCGCCGGCCGGCGTGCCGTCGGCGTGCACCAGCACGATGCGCCCGGGGAAGCCCTGCACCAGGGCCACGTCGCCGCTCGGGCGCACGAACATGCCGCCGGGCCGGCGCACCTCGCCGGGCCCGTCGCCCTCGCGGCCGAGGGTGGAAAGATGCGTGCCGTCGGCGCCGTACACGTGCACCTGGGACAGCTGCGAATCGAGCACCAGCACGTGGCCCTCGGTGTCGACGGTCACGCCGCCGACGCTGCCGAACAGGATCTCGTCGTCCTCGCCGCCGGCCCGCCAGGCTTCCTTGAGGGCGGCGGTCCGCGGCGCGGACAGGGCCGCCGGCGCCAGCAGGACGAGGCAGGACAGGACGGCGGGCCGGATCAACCGGCTCAGGTTGCGGTCGCGCATGGATGGTTCCCCCTTGCTGACCGCCCGGCGGGCGCCGGGCGTGCTATCGTCTGCGTTCAGCCGGTGTTCCGGGCGCGGATGCCGGCCGCGGTGGTACGCAGGGCGGGCCGTACGGTTGCACCGCCGGCGCCGCCCTGCGGGGTCGGTCGGCGCGCCTAGCGCACCTTGTAGCAGATCACGGCCATGGGCTCGGCTTCCTCGTCGCTGCCGGTGGCGGCGTTGGCGCTGAGCACCGCGTCCCAGAAGCCGGTGACCTGGAACACCAGGCCCTCGCCGGCGAAGATCAGGCGGTCGGCTGCCGGGTTGCCCGGGCAGACGACCCGCACCTGCTCGCGGAACGCGCCGTCGGGCGCGAACACGTCGTAGGTGGCGAAGGTGCCGGGCTCGGGCTCGTACATGCCGCGGCTGGGCAGCACCCAGATGCTGCCGTCCTTGGCCACGCGCAGGTCGCACACGTCCTGCTCCTGCTTCTCGACCTCGCGCTCGACGGGGAACGGGAAGTTGGCGGCCTGGGCCTCCATGATGGCCTCGTAGCGCTTGTAGACGGTCTCGCTGCGGTCCCACGACGCGTACTCGCGCTCGATGACGCGCTCGAGCTTGCCGTCGGGCGTGAACACCGACAGGGCGTAGTCGTAGCGCGGGATGTTCACGACCACGCGCCCGTCGCCGCCCACGTCCATGCGCCACCAGATGAAGTCGTTGTCGATCTCGCGGAACTTGAAGCCGGGGCCGAAGACCCACTCGACGGGGTTGGCCAGGTACTCGGCCTGCTGCGTGCCGTCGACGCCGAAGCTGCGCACGAAGTAGTTGCGTACCTGGCCGTTGCCGGCATCGTTCGGGCGGATCTGCACGCCGCTGAGCACCAGGTTGCCGCCGGCGGAGCGGCCGTTGACCAGGGCCAGGAAGCCGCCGGCGGTGGCGCCGCCGGTGTCGGGCGTGAACTCGCCGGCCGGGTCCCCGTCCATGGTCAGCTTGACGATCTTGCCGGGGAAGATCTGCACCAGGCCCAGCGTGCCGTCGGGCATGAAGACGACGTCGCCGGGGCTGTTGACCTCGCCCGGGCCCTCGCCCTGGCGGCCGAGGGTCTTGAGGTGCTCGCCCTTGGGCGTGAACACCTGCACCTCGCTCAGCTGGCCGTCCAGCAGGTAGACGTTGTTGTCGCTGTCCACCAGCGCGCGGCTGATGATGCCCAGCAGCACCGACTCGTCATCGCCGCCGATGCGCCACTGCTCGTCCAGGTTCAGGGTGCGCACGCCCTGCTCGGGCGCGGCGCCGTTCATCACGTGGGGCACGCCGTCGACCATCGTCACCGGCGGCGCGGCGTGCGCGGCTGCGGCCAGCGCCAGCAGGGACAGGACGGCAATCAGCGGGCGGGGGATCGACATGGCGAGACCTCGACTTTCCTCGTTCCAGGTTCAGGGCCGGGGGGCGGGCGGTGTACCCGCAGCCCGGCCGCGCTATTCGGATGTCCTAGCGCCGCGGCGCCGGGGCCGCGGGCAGGTCCTCGGCCCATTGCACCAGGCGGTCGGCGGCGGGCGACCAGCCGTCGGCCGCCGCGAGGATCGTCACGCCCGCGGCGCGGGCGGCGATCCCCGGGGCGGACCAGGGTCCATCGCCCAGCCCGGCCACCCATACGGGCACTGCGCCGAATCGTTGCCCCAGGAATGCCAGCGCGGCCTCGATCTCGGCCGCGTCGGCGTCTTCCCGAAGCTCGGGCACCACGTAGACCGGGTGACGGCCGCCGGCCCCCGCCAGGTCGCCGTTGGCGTAGAAGCGGGCCAGCAGGCCCGGCAGCGCCGCCTGTGCTGCCGGCGGCCCGAGGACGAGCACGGGGGTTTCGCGGCCGCGGCCCGCGCCCGGCGCGGGCCGGAACACGGACGCCAGGCGCTCCTGGCCCGACGGACCGGCGTAGGCGACCAGGCCGGGGCCGGCCTCGGGCCAGGCCGAGCCGGTCTTGCGGGCCCTTGTCAGCATCGCGTCCAGGTCGCCCAGGGTGCGGGCGATGGGGCCGGGGTTGGTGCGCGGCGCATGGTCCGCCACCGCGGTCGTGACGGCGCGGCGCAGCATCGCGACCGTCGGGGCGTCGATGGGCGCGACCGCGGCGCATCGGGCGGCCAGCGAATCGTCCCAGCCCGGCGCCAGGTTCAGCAGCGAGGCGCCCCACTTCAACGGGGCGTTCCCCGGCAGGACGAGCTCGGCCCGCAGCTGGTACGAGCCGGTGCCGAGCCCGGCGAACGTGGCCTGGCGCGGCAGTTCCTGGCGGCCGGCCACCAGGTCCACCGTGCCGGACAGCGGGCCGTCGGGCAGCACCGAGCGCTCGCGGTTGTCGACGAAGTCCAGGGTCAACCGTCCGCGTCCGGCCTCGGGCGCCACCACCACCAGGGTAAAGTCCAGCACGTCGCCGTGGACGATCGTGTCGGCCAACCGCCCGACCAGCGCCGCCTCGCGCCACTGGTCGGCCGCGAAGGCCAGCCGCGCCACGCGGAACGACGCGGCCCCGGGCCGGCGCAGCGCGGGTTCGGGCACGACGCCGAAGTCGTTCGTGCCGTCGAGGCGGGGCAGGGTCAGGTTGAAGCCCAGGTCCGGATCCGCCAGGGGGTGGAAGGGCTGAATCAGGCTCCAGGGGACGGCGACCGACCAGGCGCCGCCGTTCCCGGTCCGAGGGGCCAGTTCGGCCACGCGTTGCCAGCGTCCCAGCGTCGGCACCCACACCGCGCCCCAGGGACCGGCGGCGTCGGCGCCGAAGGCGAACCGGAACGGCTGGCGCGTCAGGAAAGGCGCGTCATGATCCCGGGGGCCGATCGTCAGCACCAGTTGGGGCTCGTCCACCGCGGAGGGCGGCAGGGCCTTGCCGCGGGCTTCGGTCACCACCAGGGCCTCGGTGGTCCAGGTCAGGGTGAACGGGGGCCAGGCCGACAACGGCGTCGGCCCACTGGCCCGCAGGCGGATCCGCTCGGCCTTGCCCGGCACCAGGAGCACGCCCTGGGCCGAGGCGTCGAGCACGAGCCGCGACCGGATCTCCGTCACCACGGCCCGGAAGCGCGGATCGTCGCGCAGGGGCGCCAGGTCGGGGTCGGCTTCGAGCTGCTCGACGGCGTCGAAGCCGCTGCCCGGCCTCGCCAGCGTCGCGAGCGCATCCAGCGCCGCCTCGCGTCTCCCGAGCCGCGCCTCGAGGCAGGCCAGGTTGTAGCGCATCACCGCGTCCCCGGGGTGCGCGGCGACGTAGGCCCGCAGCGCGGTCACGGCGGCGGCGTCATCGCCGGCCCCGATCCGGGCCATCACCGCGGTGCGCGTCGAATCCAGGGGCGCAGGCGCCGCACCGGCGGGGGCGGCGAAGTATGCGGCGGCCAGGACGACGGCGGCCGCGGGCAGGTGGCGCATGGTTTCCTTCCGTTTCATCGGTTCGCCGAGCATACACGCCCGGCGCGGGGTTGTGAACGGGGCGATTTTTTCGTAACATCCCGGTCCAGGGCCCCGGCCCGCTGCGGCCGCGGCCACCCCACCCAGGGCGGCGCCCGCGCCGCCCCGGCGAATGGAGGTCTCCATGGCCATCATTCCCTTCCACATCGTCGACGCGTTCGCCGACCAGCCGTTCACCGGCAACCCCGCCGCCATCATCCCGAACGCGGCCCACCTGACCGACGCCGAGATGCTGCAGATCACCGACGAGCTGTCCATGGAGGCCGGCTTCGTCCTGCCCCCCGAGCGCGGGGCCGCCGACGTGCGGCTGCGGTTCTTCACCAACCGCCGCGAGGCGCCCCTGTCCGGCCACGTGGTCATCGCGGCCTTCGCCTCCATGGCCGACCGCGGCTTCTACCGGGCCGAGCCCGGGGGCACGCGCCTGCAGGTCGAGACCGGCGCCGGCATCCTGCCGGTCACGCTCACGGCCGCGCCCGACGGCCGCACCGTCGTCACCCTCGGGCTGCCCGGGCCGCGCTTCGGCGAACCGGTGCCCGCGGGCGAGGTGGCCGCGGCCCTCGGCGTCCCGGCCGACGCGATCGGGCTGGATGACCACATGCCCCA
>DAOPJF010000045.1:0-11619 GCA_035399525.1 Candidatus Krumholzibacteriia bacterium
GATGCCCACGATCAGGCCCTGCAGGGTCAGCGTGTTCAGCGAGCGGCCCTGGGCCCAGACGATGCCGCAGGTGACGATCAGCGAGAACGGGATGCAGGCCACGGCCACCATCGTGGTGGCGACGCGGCGCAGGAACAGGAACAGCACGACGGCGGCCAGGATCGAGCCGAACACTCCCGTGAAGGCCAGGTCGCCGAGGGTCTTCCTGATCTCGTCGCCCTGGCTGAACCACACCAGGAAGTTCACGCCCTCGAGCTCGGGGTCCTCGGCCATCTTCGCCACGGCGGCCTGCAGGCCGTCGCACACCTCGACGGTGTTGGCCTTGCTCTCCTGCGACACGCTCACGCCCACGGCGAAGTCGCCGTCCAGGTGGCGGCCGTACTCCAGCGGCGGTTCCTGGTAGACCACGTCGGCCACCGCACCGAGCTTCAGGCCGTCGGGCCGCAGGGGCAGGTTGCGGATCTGGTCCACCGAGGCCAGGGTGCCCACCGTGCGCAGCGTCCAGCGGCTGTCGCCCTCGACCACGCGGCCCAGCGACTGGTCGAAGTTGCCGGCGCGCAGCACCCGCGAGACCTCGCGCACGTCCACGCCGTGCAGCTCGAGGTCGGCCACGCGCAGGTTGATGCGCACCTCGCGCGGGTTCACGCCGTCGAGGCGCACCTGCGCCACGCCGGGCACGCGCTCGAGGGGGCGGATGATCTTGCGGTCGATCAGGTCGTAGCTCTCGGACAGGTCGCGGGGCGAGCTCAGCCGCGCCTCCATGACCGGCTGGTCGGCGTCGCGGCTGTCCCAGTTGGTCGAGACCTGGATGTCGCCGAGGTCGTCGGGCAGGTCGCCGCGGATGCGGTCGATGCGCTCCCAGACCTCGACCCGGGCCAGGTGCATGTCCGTGTCCCAGCTGAACTCCAGGCGGATGCGCCCGCCCTCGGACCCGCACATGGACCACATGCTCTGCAGGCCCTTGACGCCGCCCACGGCGTCCTCGACCGGCCGCACCACCATGCGCTCGACCTGTTCGGGCGAGGCGTTCTCGTAGGGCAGCTGCACGAACAGCTCGGGTTGCACGATGTCCGGCATGAACGCCAGGGGCAGGCGCGTCAGGGCCACCGCGCCCAGCACGACGATGCTCACCAGCACCATCAGCGTGGTCACGGGCCGCCTGATGGCGATCTCGGGCAGGGTCATCGGGACACCGTCCTTGCGTCTATTCCGGGTCCACCCGCGACGGCACCGCCAGGTACGCCGCCGGGATCACCACCAGGGTCAGCAGCGTGCTCAGCGCCAGGCCGCTGGCCACGGTGATCGCCAGGGGCGAGCGCAGCTCGGCGCCCTCGCCCCAGGCCACGGCCATGGGCAGCAGGCCCAGGATCGTCGTCAGGGTCGTCATCAGGATCGGGCGCAGCCGCAGGTGGCCGGCGCGGATCACGGCCTCGCGGGCGTCCAGTCCGGCGCGCCGCATGCGGTTGACCGTGTCGATGAGCACGATGGCGTTGTTGACCACGATGCCCACGAGCATGACCGCCCCGATCAGGACGATCACCGTGATGTTCGTTCCCGTCAACAGCAGTCCCGCCACCACGCCGACCAGCGCCAGCGGGATGGTGAACAGCACCAGGAACGGATGCAGGAAGCTCTCGAAGGTGGCGGCCATCACCAGGTAGACCAGGAACACCGCCAGCAGGATGGCGAAGCGCAGGCTGCGGAAGCTGGTCTGCATCTCGCGATTCTGCCCGCCCATCTCGGTGGTCAGGCCCGCCGACGGCGGGTCGGCGCGCAGGGTGGCCTCGACGTCGGCCACCGCCGCGCCCAGGCTGCGGCCCTCGAGGTTGGCCGACACCACGGCCGCGCGCTGCTGCTGCAGGCGGTGGATCTCGGCGGGCCCGCGGGCCTCGGTCACGTCGGCCACCGCCAGCAGGCGGATGGGCTCGCCGTCGGGGCCGGGCAGCACCAGGTTGCGCACGTCGCGCACCGAGGCGCGGTCCTCCTCGCGGTTGCGGATGCGGATGTCGATCTGCCGGTCCTCTTCCTTGAACCGCGTCGGCACCACGCCCAGCACGCGGTTGCGCAGGGTCTCCGACAGCACGCCCATGTCCAGGCCCAGGCTGGCCAGCCGCTCGCGGTCGAAGACCACCTGCAGCTCGGGGTTGCCCGCCTCCAGCGACGAGCGCACGTCCACCAGGCCGGGCACCGTCTCCAGGCGCTGCGCCAGTTCGAGGCTGTAGGCGCGCAGCTCGTCCAGGTCGTCGCCGTAGATCACCACCTCGATGGGCGTCTTGAGCGAGAAGTAGGACGGCCGCCCGAACTTCACCTCGACGTCGGGCATCGCGGTGAAGCGGGCGCGCAGGTCGTCGGCCACGGCCATCTCGCCGCGGTCGTCGGCGCGATCCTTCATGACGAGGTTCAGCTGGCCCAGGTTCTCGGCCTTCGTGTTCAGCGACATGCCGCCCGAGACCAGGCGGCTGCCGATGGTGGCGTAGTAGCGCTCGACGCCGGGCTCGGCGGCTGCGGCCTGCTCCATCACCTGCATCGTGCGGTCGGTGGCTGCCAGCGAAGCGCCCTCGGGCAGCTTCAGCTCGAAGAAGAACTCGCCCTCGGACAACTGGGGGATCAGCTCGGTGCCCAGCAGGCGGACGGCCCAGATCGACGCGCCGAACAGGCCGAAGGCCACGATCAGCGTGATCCAGCGCAGGCCCAGGGCGCCCTTGAGCAGCCGGTCGTACAGGCGCGAGAACCAGCCCAGCGTCATCTGGGCCTCGCCCAGGTCGATGGTGTCGGCGGCGTCGTCGGCCGCGTCGTGCTGGCCCTGGCGCGGCAGCCGCGAGCCGGCGGCGCTCAGCATGGGGATCATGGTCACGGCGACGACCAGCGAGGCCAGCAGGCTGAAGGTGACGGTCAGGGCCTGGTCGCGGAAGAGCTGCCCCGCCACGCCCTCGACGAACACGATGGGCAGGAACACCGCCACCGTGGTCAGGGTCGAGGCGATGACCGCCCCGGCCACCTCGCCGGTGCCCGAGACCGCGGCCGCGAACAGCGAGAAGCCCAGCTGCTTCTTGCGGTAGATCGACTCGAGCACGACGATCGAGTTGTCCACGAGCATGCCGATGCCCAGGGTCAGGCCGCCCAGCGACATGATGTTCAGCGAGATGTCCATCTTGTACATGGCCACGAACGTGGCCACCACCGAGATGGGGATGCTGGTGGCGATGATCAGCGTGCTACGCAGGTCGCGCAGGAACAGCAGCAGCACCAGCACCGCCAGCGCGCCGCCCAGGATGGCGGCGTTGCGCACCTCGGAGACGGCCTGGCGGATGAAGTGCGACTGGTCGAACAGCACCGTCATCGTCGTGCCCGGGGGCAGCTTGCCGTTCTGCCAGGCGTCGATGCGCTCCTGCAGGCGCCGCGCCACGGTCACCGTGTTGGCGTCGCCCTCCTTGTACAGCGAGATCTCCACCGACTCGCGGCCGCCGGTGCGCGTGATCTCCTCGCGCTCCTTGCTGCCCCAGCGCACGTCGGCGACCTCGCCCAGGCGCACCACGGCCGAGCCGTCGCGCCGCACGATCAGGTCGGCGATCTCCTCGACGCTGAGGAACTCGTTCACCGTGCGGATCAGGTACTGGCTGTCGCGCCCGCGCAGGGCGCCGCCGGGCAGGTTCACGTTGCTGATGCCGACGACCTGCCGGACCTCGTCCATGGTGATGCCCAGGGCCGCCAGCCGGTCCTGGTCCACGTCGACCTGGATCTCCTCCTCGAGGCCGCCCTTGACCGTGGCCGAGGCCACGCCCTTGATGGTCTCGAAGTCCTGCTTGATCTGCTTGTCCGCCAGCCGCCGCAGGGCGCGCAGGTCGCCGTCGCCCGCCAGCGACAGCCGCACGATGGGATCGAGGCTCGGGTCGAAGCGCAGCACCACCGGGTCCAGCGCGTCCTCGGGCAGGACCAGCCGGTCCAGCTTCTCGCGCACCTCCATGGACAGCAGGTCCATGTCGGCGCCCCACTCGAACTCGAGGGTGACCTCGCTGATGCCCGCCCGCGACACCGAGTGGATGGTCTGCAGGCCGCGCAGCACGCCGACCGGCTCCTCGACCGGCCGCGTGACGAGGTTCTCGACCTCCTGCGGCGCGGTGTCGGGGAACTCGGTCTGCACCGTCAGCGAGGGGTAGGTGATGTCGGGGAAGAGCTCGAGCGCCAGGCGATTGTAGCCCACGGCGCCGAAGACCACGATCGCCAGCGCCGCCATCATCACGGAGACGCGGCGCCGGACCGCCAGTTCGATGAAGGATCGCATCAGTCGGTCGCTCCCGCGGCCGCCGCCGTCTCCAGGGGCAGCAGCTTCAGGGGCATGCCGTGCTTCAGCGAGCGCTGGCCGCGCACGACCACCTGCTCGCCGGCCGCG
Source organism: Candidatus Krumholzibacteriia bacterium (assembly GCA_035399525.1). GTDB lineage: Bacteria > Krumholzibacteriota > Krumholzibacteriia > LZORAL124-64-63 > LZORAL124-64-63 > JACZKN01. Next base: position 4,391 of record DAOPJF010000045.1, read on the forward strand.
AGGCCCGCGGTGATCTGCGCGTGATCGTCGTCGGTGAAGCCCACCTCGACGATGCGCCGTTCGGCCGTCGGGGCGTCGGCCGCGCCGGCCACGGTGTAGACCACGGTCTCGGCCTTGTCCGTCAGTACGGCGCCGCGCGGCACCAGCACGGCGTCGTCGCGCCGCTCGGTGATGATCATCACCTGGGCGAAGTCGCCGGGACGCGTGCCGGCCGGGTACGACGGCACCTCGATGGTCAGCTTGATGGTGCCGCTGGTCGGGTCGATGACCGGGCTGATCAGCGTGATGCGGCCGGTCAGGCGCGCGCCGTTGCTGTCGAGCACCAGCTGCACGTCCTGGTCCTTCTGCAGGCGGTTGAACTCGCGGCTCGGCACGTGCACGCGGGCCAGCAGCGGCTCGAAGTCGGCCATGACGAACACGGGGTCGCCGGCCGACAGGTTCTGGCCGGGATCGACCATGCGCTGCGTCACGCGGCCGGCGAAGGGCGCGCGCACCGTCGTGTACGACAGGTTCAGCTTCGCCATGCCCAGGTCGGCCTCCGCGGTGGCCAGGTCGCTCTTGGCGGCCTCGAACTCCTCCTCGGTCGCCAGCTGCTCCTGCATCATCTCCTGCACGCGGGCGAAGCGGGCGCGCAGGTTCGCGGCGGCGGCCTCGGCCTGCTCGACGCGGAAGCCGTACTCGGCGTTCTCGATGGTCAGCAGGGGATCGCCCTCGCGGACGATGTCGCCCTCCTCGGCGTGCAGCGCCGAGACCACGCCGGTCACGCGGGCCAGCACCTGGGCCTCCTTCTCGGCCTCCAGCGTGGCGGTCGCCTTGTAGGTGCTGGCGATCGAGCCGGTCACCGCGGGCGCGACGGCCACCGGGACGGCGGGCTGCTCGGGGCGCTGGCCCCCCGCGGCGGCGCCGGGACCGGCGGCCTGGCCGGGGGTGGCGGCGGCGCCGCCGGCGTCGGAGCGGCTGCAGCCGCCGAGGGCTGCGGCGGCGATGCACAGGCAGGCAAGGGCGATGGCCGGACGGCGGCCGGTCGGCAGGCAAGGCATGGTGGTCGGGTCCCTTCTGCAGCGGATGGTCGGGTGCCCGCGCCGGGCGGCACGGGTCCGGCTTATACGGATGTCGAACCGGCAAGATTCACGAAAACGGTCCGTTCCACAAGATTGCCGCGGCCCCGTGGCGTCCCGCGCCGCGCCGTCGTGGCGGGCGGCGGGCCACTCCCGTTCCATGTTGTTGCCGGGCAACAAATTGGATGAGATCCCCCCACATGGGACAACCGCGGCGCCCCCAGGCCGGGGACGCCGCGGTTTCCGGGCCGCAGGGCTGCCGCCGCCGCCGGCGGCTACTTCACGAGGGTCATCTTCCTCTGCACCGAGGTGCCGCCGGCCTCGAGGCTGTACAGGTACACGCCCGCGGCCTCCCGGCGGCCGGCATCGTCGCGGCCGTCCCAGTCCACGACGTGCTGGCCCGCGGCGCGCGTCTCGTTCACCAGGGTGCGCACCAGGCGGCCCCGGGCGTCGAACACGCGCAGGGTGACCGGACCGTCGCGGTCCAGCGAGAAGGCGATGCTCGTCTTCGGGTTGAACGGGTTCGGCCGGTTCTGCGCCAGGCTCACGGGCATGGGCACGTCGACCGCCGGGGTCAGGCCCGACGAGACCACGTTGACGTTGTCGATGGCCCAGCCCCAGCCGGTGACGTAGCCGTCGGCGAACATCCGCCACCGCAGCAGCACGACGTCACCCTGGGCGAACGTGTCGTTCAGGGTGATGGTGCGCGTCCGGTACATCGACGGCGTGCCGCTGCCGCTGGCGTTCCAGGCGGTCAGCCAGGCGTTGTCGTCGCGGCAGTCCCAGCCCGGGGTCAGCGCCGTCCAGTGCAGCCCGTCGTTCGAGCCCTCGATCACGCAGTAGTCCCAGAAGTCGGCGTCGCCGTACACCGAGCCCGGTTCGCCCGGCTCGACGACGGCGATCTCGTCGAAGCTCAGCGTGCTCAGGGACGAGACGCGGATGGGCACGCCCAGCGTGGCCGCGTACGACGCGTTGTTGGCGTAGCCGTGGGGCGAGTGGAGCGCGCCGTTGCCGAAGCCCGAGGGCACCGCCCAGCCCAGGCCGTCGAGCTGGAAGTCGTCCGCTCCGGCGACCGCATCCAGGTTGTTGGCGTAGTCGTAGACGGGCTGCTGGTACAGCACCACGTCGACGGTGCGGGTCAGCGAGTCGTAGCCGATGCCGCCCTTGAAGCCGCGGGCGAAGGCCGTGACCGTGCCCGAGGCCACCACCGGCACCGTGGCCCCGTGCATCTGCAGCGGCGTGTTGGCGGGCACCGTCTCGAAGACCGCGCCATCCACCCACACCTGCGTCGAGTCGAACGCCGCGCGCAGGTTGAACGACAGCTCGAGGTCGCCGCCCGGGGCCTGGGCCGCCGCGTCGAACAGGGGCGTCAGCACCTGGCCGTCCAGCAGCTGGGGCTGGGTGCAGCTCCAGATGCCGCGACCGTGGGTGCCGGCGAGGATCTCGTCCTCGACCGCCGTCAGGTACCACACGCCGACCGCGGGCAGGCCGTTGTCGGCCAGGGCCCAGGTGGCGCCGCCGTCGGTCGACTCGACCAGGCCGATCTCCGTGCCCACCCAGATGCGCTGGGGATCGTTGGGCCAGACCAGCAGGTCGTACACCGCGACGTCGGGGAAGCCGTTGGTGCTGGTCGACCCGGTGCCGAAGCCGCTGAGATCGGTCCAGGTGGCGCCCTGGTCGGTGGTCCTGAGGATCTTGGGCCGCTCGGCGTACGAGAACAGCACGTAGGCCGTGTTCGGCTCGGTCGGGTGCGTGGCCAGGCCCGAGATGCGGCCCATGGTCACGTCGGTGAACACGGTCGTGCCGCCGAAGGACAGGCCGCCGTCGGTCGAGACCATGACGCGCCCGGTGGCGTCCATGCGCGAGCCGGCCCAGACGATGTCCGGGTCCGCCTTCGAGACGCGCACGTCGTGGAACGAGCTCATGGCGCCCCAGTCGGCGATGTCGATGGCGCTCAGGCTCCACGAACCGCCGAAGTTCGTCGACCGCCACACGCCCGACTTGCCCACGGCGAACAGCCGGTCGGGCAGGGCCTTGCTGCAGGCGATCTTGGTGATGAACGGCGCGTTGCCGCTGCCGGTGTCGGTCATGCCGCTGGTGGCCGAGCTCCAGCTCACGCCGCCGTCCAGCGAGCGCTGCAGGCCGTTGTACTGGTAGCCGCCGATCATCTTCTGCGGATCGTCGAAGTGCCAGACGGTCTCGTAGCCGTCGCCGCCGATGGCGAAGGTGTAGGGCGACAGGGCATCCGGATCCGTGCTCGAGAACCACGTGCCGTTGTCCTGCATGCCGCCGAAGTAGGCGCTGGCGCCGGGCCGCTTGTCCACGCCGTAGAACTGGCTGGTGACCATGCCGTCGCCGGGGATGCTGAACCCGGTGGTGCCCGAGGCGGTGCGGGTCAGGCCGCCGTCGTTGGTGCCGAGCAGGAACCACGCGCCGCCCTGGGGCTGCACCACCTGCAGCTCGTGGTGGTCCGGGTGCGGGAACGAGTAGCTGGCCAGGCGCGTCGTGGTGCGCGAGGTGCCCGAGACCACGATCTGCCACAGCTCGGGGCCGCCCACGAACACGGTGTTCACGTCGGTGGGATGGCAGACGATGGCGTTGTCGTACCAGCCCTGCGCGCCGAGCCACGAGGGCTCGGTGCCGCTCTCGAAGGTCTCCTGCCAGGTGGCGCCGCCGTCGGTGGACTTCCACAGCTCGCTGTGCGAGGCGCCCTGCGCCGACGCGTACATGGTCGAGGTGTTCACGGGCGAGATGGCCAGCTCGAAGCGCCCGCTGAAGTCGGCGATGCCGGTGTTGCTGAACGCCCAGGTCTGGCCGGCGTCGGTGGACTTCAGCACGCCCGCGCCGAACACGCCGGCGAACTGGGTCGAGAAGTCGCCCGGGCGCGCCACCAGCTGCGTGATGCGCGGGCCCGCAAAGATGTCGGTGCCGGTCTCGGTGTGCACCTCGGTCCAGGTCGCGCCGCCGTCGGTCGAGCGGAAGATGCTCGACGTCGGGTACAGCGACGCCTTGTAGGCGCCGGTCGTGGTCGACGCCAGCACCAGGCCCGGGGTGTCGGGCGAGACGATGATGCGCGACACGTTGTTCCACTTCGGGTCGCCCAGCGTCGAGGCCAGCGCCGTCCAGGTCGCGCCGCGGTCGGTGGACTTGTAGACCCCGTTGCCGTTCATGGTGTCGACGTTGAAGTAGCTTTCGCCCGTGCCGGCGTACAGCACGTCGTGGTCCAGGGGATCCATGGCGATCGACTGCACCGCGAGGTTGGGCAGGGCGTCCATCAGGGGCGTCCAGGTGGTGCCGCCGTCGGGCGTCTTCCACACGCCGCCGCCCACCGAGGCGATGAACCAGGTCAGGCCGGTCGGGTCGTCGGGGTCGACCACGATGCCCCGGGCGCGGCCGGGCACGTTGCCGGGGCCGCGGTTCACCCAGGGCAGCGCCGCCTTCTCCATGGCGCGCGGGTTGCGCTTCGCCTTGGCCAGCTCGCGCACCCGGTAGCCCGGCTCGTAGGCGGGCGTGGTGCGGTCGGCGGGGATCTTCATCTCCCAGAGGATGCGGTTGAACTCGTCGGGGAAGCCCGGCTGCAGCCGGCCCTCCTGCCAGGCGTGCAGGCGGTCGAGCTTCAGCTGAGCCTTGAAGGCCCCGTCGCTGCCCGGCGCCGCGTGCTGCAGGCGCGCCTCGAGGCGGGCCTCCTCGCGGGTGAACCAGGGTTCGGCGGTGGCGGCGTCGTCGTGGTGCCGGGGCGCAAGGGCCAGCACGGCGGTCAGGGCGGCGGCGGCGGCCAGCCCGGCGAAGGCGAGGGGTCGCGACATCAGGAGGCACCTCGGGGGATGGGGGGTGCAGGAACGGGCGAACATCGGTTGATCGGCACGATGCGGCGAATTCTGAAGCCATCATACAGGAATTGTCATCATAGCACAACAAGACACGTCAAATCCATATTACGAAAGGACATAGAAGAAGGGCCGGTCCTGCCGGACCGGCCCTTCCCCCGCGGGACGTGCTCCGCGGCGCGATCAGCCCTTCTTGGCCTCCCGGGCGGCCTCGAACCGGGCCAGCTGCTCCTTGTACCGGCCGTTGTCCGGCTGCAGCTCGATGGCCCGCTTCATGTGGGCCACCGCGTCGTCGCAGTTGCCCAGGGCGTGGCAGATCTCGGCCAGGGTGTCGAGCACCTCGGCGCGCTCCTGGTCGTCGGCCGCCAGGTCGACGGCCTTCAGGGCCATCTCCTGCGCCTCGGCCAGGTTGACGTTGTTCTCGAAGCACCACCAGGCGAAGCCGTTCAGGCGGCCGGCGTCGTCCTGCCAGCCCTCGGGCTGGCCGGCCTTCTTCAGGGCCACGGCCTTGTCGGCGTCCTTCTCCACCAGCAGCGCGTAGTCGACCGCCAGGCGCGAGCGCGGGCGCTCGAGCTCGGGGTCGGTGCTGCCCTCGGCGGCGGCCATGGCGTCCTTGAGGTAGGGCACCGCGCGCTCGGGCTTGCCCTCGTCCCTGGCCACCGAGGTGACCATCGACGCGATCATCAGCTTGCCCTGGGGGGTCTGCCCCTCGCGGTCGAAGGCCTTGCGGGCGACGCCCTCGACGTCGTCCAGGCCGAAGGCCGCATCGTCGCCGCGGCTGCCGTAGTACGTGTAGCTGAGGATGCTCTCCTCGTACTCGGCCTCGTCCGCCGGGTCGAGGGCGGCGGCGGCCTTGAAGTAGTCGACGGCGCCCTTCCAGTCGTAGGTCGTGGCCGCGGCGTTGCCCAGCGAGCGCGCCAGCACGGCGGTCGGCTCGGTCTTGTAGGCCTCGGCCTTGGCCTCGAGGGTGCGCGGGTCGGCGACGCCGGCGGCCACCAGGGCGGCCCACACCTCGGGACCGTCGTAGCCGATCCAGCGCTCGAGCTCGGCGCCGTTGCCGTCAACCATCTTGAAGGTGGGATAGCCGCGCACGTTGAAGCGCTTGGCGACCTCGATGCCCTCGCCCTTCTCGCAGTCGACCTTGTGGAAGACGACGGTGGCGATGGCGGCCTGGACCGTGGGATCCTCGTTCGCCGCACGGGCGAACACCTTGCAGCCGGGTCACCAGTCGGTGTAGAAGTCGATCACCAGGGGCTTGTTCTCGGCGGCGGCGCGGGCCAGGGCCGCGTCCAGCTCGGGGGTCTCGGCCAGGGCCGCGGCGGCCGCGCCGAGCACCAGGACCGCCAGGAGGCCACCGACGGCCAGCCTGCGTCCGGGGGTATGCTCACGCATGGAAACCTCGCTTGCTTCGGGATGCCGGGCGGGCCGGCGGGGGGCTCGTGCGGCGGCCGGGCCGCATCGCACAGGTCGACGGTCGGACAATACGGCCCCGCGACCACGGGGTTCCACCACAAACGTCCGGGACCGCAACAAACGTTTGACGGGGGCACGGGAGATCTTTAGTCTCAGCCACGGTGACCGTCCAGGTTTGACAACGGATGGATTCGATGAGCCAGTTCGCACCCGTGGTCTACGTCGTCGACGACGAGGATTCGTTCCGCCGCTTCGCCGGCACCCTGCTGGCGACGGTGGGCCTGGAGTCGGTGCCCTGCGCCACCGGCGGCGCCCTGCTCGAGGCCTACAGCGACGAGCGCCCCTCGTGCGTGCTGCTGGACGTGCGCCTGCCCGACCAGGGCGGGCTGCAGGTGCTGGCCCAGCTGGCCGAGCGGCCCCTGCCCCCCCCGGTCATCGTCATCACCGGCCACGCCGACGTGCCCATGGCCGTGCAGGCCCTAAAGTCCGGCGCCCTCGAGTTCCTCGAGAAGCCCGTGCGCAACCAGGACCTGCTGGACAAGGTGCAGAAGGCGATCGCCGCCGACGTGGCGGGGCGTCTTGAACGCATGAAACTGCAGGAAATCGTCAACAGGCTGGAATCCCTCAGTCCGCGCGAGCGCGAGGTCATGGACCTGGTGGTGGACGGGGTGCCCAACAAGGCCATCGCCTCGGCCCTGGGGCTCAGCATGAAGACCATCGAGTTCCACCGGGCCCGGGTCATGCGCAAGATGGAGGCCGAGTCCTCGGCCGACCTCATCCGCCAGGTGCTGATCGCCCGCCGCAGCTGACCCGCCAGACCCCTGCGCCCCGGCCATATCTAGGGAAACCCCTAGTCGGGCTGGGGAAACTGCCTTATCAGAAATCCTCATCATCGTGCCGACAACAACCCGTGTTCAACACTACGGGCATT
>DAOPJF010000046.1:0-11435 GCA_035399525.1 Candidatus Krumholzibacteriia bacterium
GACGGCCGGCGTGCCGGTGCCGTCCATCATGCCGGCCAGGTTCACCGGGATGACCACGGTCTTGCCGTCGACCACGCGCACGACCCGGCCGCCGGGCAGGTCGGCGTTGTCGCTCGGACCGCCCGCCGCCCGCAGCAGGTCCCACACCGAGGGCACGGTGCCGAACTCGTAGGGCCCCGAAGTGCGCACCTCGCCCAGCACGTACAGGCGCACCTGCGTGGCGCTCTGCATCTGCACGTCCACCGCCGCGATGCTCGGGTAGAAGACGCGCAGGCGCTGGCGCAGGATCTCGCGCGCCTCGGCCACCGTCAGGCCCGAGAGCGCCACCTCGCCGACCTGGGGAATCGACACGCGGCCGCCGGCGTCCAGCGTCAGCGTACGGTCCAGGTCCGGTCGACCCGGCACCGACAGGGTGATGGCGTCGCCGCCCTGCAGGCGGTGCTCGGACGCGGCCTGGGCCAGGGCCAGGGCGGGCTGCTGCAGCATCAGGACCAGCGCCAGCCAGCCGGTCAGGCGGAACCAGGGGCGCGTGCGCGCCGCAGCGGACGGGTGGTTCATGGTTCTCCTCGGGTCAGGCACGCTCGCGGTACCACGCGACCGTGCGTTCCAGGCCTTCGTCGAGGCTGATCGATCCGCGATAGTCCAGGTGCTCGCGGGCCAGCTCCACCGCCGCCTGCGAGTCGCGCACGTCGCCGGGCCGGGCGTCGGTGTGCACCGGGGCGATGTCCGAACCCAGCAGCGCGCGGATGCGCAGGCAGAGCTCGAGCACGCTGATGCGCCCGCCCAGGGCCACGTTGTAGGCGCGGCCGCCGGCCGACGCGGGCGCCGCCGCGGCGGCCAGGTTCGCCTCGACCACGTTCTGCACGAACGTGAAGTCGCGCGACTGCCCGCCGTCGCCGTGGATGACCGGGGCCTCGCCGGCCAGGAACGCGGTGATGAACTTGGGCACCACCGCGGCGTACTGGCTGTTGGGGTCCTGCCCCGGGCCGAACACGTTGAAGTAGCGCAGGCCGATGGTCGACAGCCCGTACAGGTTGTTGAACACCGCGCCGTACAGCTCGCTGACGTACTTGTTCACGGCGTAGGGCGACATGGGCCGCGCGGCCATGCCCTCGTGCTTGGGCAGCTCGGCGGTGTTGCCGTAGACCGAGCTGCTGGAGGCGTACACCACGCGCCGCACGCCGCTCTGGTGCGCGCCCCAGAACACGCGCAGCGTGCCGCCCACGTTGTGCTCGTCGCTGGTCAGCGGATCGGCCACGCTGCGCGGCACGCTGGGCAGCGCCGCCTGGTGGAACACGCAGTCCACGCCGGCGCAGCAGTCGAGCACCGTGTCCAGTTCGGTTATGCTGCCTTCGACGAACCGGATGCGGTCCATCACCGCCGCCAGGTTTTCGCGCTTGCCGGTGGACAGGTTGTCCAGCACGACCACGTCGTGCCCGGCCCCGACCAGGGCCCTGGTCAGGTGTGAGCCGATGAACCCGGCGCCGCCGGTCACGAGATAGCGAGGCATCCTGCCGCCTTCCGTTGCCCGTGCCCGCCGCTACAGCCGCACGATGTTCGGGCCCTTGCGCCCCTTGAGCGCGTTGCGCGTGTCGATGACCACCGGGCCGGCCTCCACCAGGATGCCGTGGTCGACGGTCGGGTGCGGCGTCACGATGACCGCCGCGTCGAACGCCTTCAGCCCCGCCGGCGTCCAGTCGGTGTGACGCTGGGCCGACACGCCGTGGGGATCGGCCGCCGCCAGCGGATCGTACCAGCTCACGTGCGCGCCGCGCTCGTGCAGCATCTCGACGATGTCCAGGGCCGGCGACTCGCGCAGGTCGTCGATGCCCGGCTTGTAGGCCAGGCCCACCACCAGCACCCGGCTGCCCTTGACCGACTTCTCGCGGTCATTCAGCGCGTCGGCGACCAGGCGCACCACGTGCTTGGGCATGGACGAGTTCACCTGGCCGGCCAGCTCGATGAAGCGCGCCTCCATGCCCGCCTGCTTCGCCTTCCACGAAAGGTAGAACGGGTCGATGGGGATGCAGTGGCCGCCCAGGCCGGGGCCCGGGTAGAAGGGCATGAAGCCGAAGGGCTTGGTGGCCGCGCCGTCGATGACTTCCCACACGTCGATGCCCATGGCGTCGCACATCAGCGCAATCTCGTTCACCAGGCCGATGTTCACGCTGCGGAAGGTGTTCTCGAGCAGCTTGACCGTCTCGGCCACGCGCACCGACGACACCGGCACCACCGTGTCCATCACCTGGCTGTACAGCGTGCGCGCCACCTCGGTGCAGGCCGGGGTCACGCCGCCGACCACCTTGGGGATGTTCACGGTGTGGAACTTCGGGTTGCCCGGATCGACGCGCTCGGGCGAGAAGGCCAGGAAGAAGTCCTTGCCCACCTCCATGCCGCCCTCGCTCAGGCGCGGCAGGATGACCTCCTCGGTCGTGCCCGGGTAGGTGGTGCTCTCGAGGATCACCAGCATGTTCTTGTGGATGCACGGCGCGATCGACTCGACGGCCGCCTGGATGTAGCTGATGTCCGGGTCGCGCGTCTTGCCCAGGGGCGTGGGCACGCAGATATTCACCGCGTCGACCTCGGCCAGGCGCGAGAAGTCGGTGGTGGCCGACAGGCGGCCCGCCTTGACGACCTCGGCCAGCTCGGGCGTCGGGATGTCGATGATGTAGCTCTCGCCGCGGTTGATGGCGTCGGCCTTCTCCTGGACCAGCTCGAAGCCCAGCACCGTGAACCCGGCCTTGGCGTAGGCCACGGCCAGCGGCAGCCCCACGTAACCCAAACCCAGCACGCCCAGCTTGGCCTGCTTCGACTCGAACTTGCGGCAGACGTCCTTCATGATCCCACTCCGACGACAAGGTATGTTGCCGGCGCCCGTCACTGCGGCGGCGCCGTGGACGGAACTGTATCGGCCGGCTTCGGAAAGGCTTGAACGAACAGCAGGTTACGCGTCAGGTGAGTCCCCGGCGTCCCGGTCCCGGAACACCGCCTTGAGCTCCCCCATCTCCCTGCGGATCTCCCTCAACGACAACACTTTGTAACAAAGGCGGCGCAAAACCGAAAGGGCAAAAAAGCCCCACAGCAGGAACGCGCCCCGCTTGTACCAGGGATTCAGGTGCGCGCCGTGGACATCGAAGAGCCGGTCGAGGGTGCGCCCGAACAGCAGCACCGTCACCAGGAACGCCGCCAGCAGCGCCGCGTGCACCATGGTGGTGGCGAAGTCCTCGCGGCAGCGCAGGTACTGGCGCAGCGGGAACTCGACGCCCTGACCGTCGCGGAACCGCGAGCTGAACTGCTCGGAGGTTCTACGGGATCTCTTCGAAATCAGCATCGGTGATGTCCCGTTCCGAAAGGGGACCCGTGCGCCCGGGGCCGCCCTGGGACCCGGTGTGCACGCCCGTCCGCTGTCCGGGCCGCGGCGCGACGAAACGGCGCCACAGCCAGCGCCCCACGAGCAGGACGGCCAGCAGTCGGATCAGGTTGAAGAGGAACATGGGAAACCGTCGCTTGCGCGTGGTGGTACGCCCGGCGGGATTCGAACCCACGACCTTCTGCTCCGGAGGCAGACGCTCTATCCAGCTGAGCTACGGGCGCACCAGTGGAACGGGAAGTATGGGGCTTGGGCCCCATGCCGTCAAATCCGATTTGGGAGCGCGCGGGGCTAGGCTTCCTCGCGACGAACCTGCGCGGGGCCAAGGAGTTCCGCGGCGTAGGCCAACCTTCCGGCCGCGTCGCCGGCGCCGTCGCCGCCCAGCAGGCGCGCGACCTCCTGCAACCGCGCCTCGCCCTCGAGCCGCTCGACCACCACGGCCGTGCGGTCGCCCCGGGCGGCCTTGGCCACCTTCAGGTGATGCCGGCCCCTGGCCGCCACCGTGGGCATGTGGGTGATGCACAGCACCTGCCCGCGCCGGGCCAGCTCCTGCAGCAGGCCCGCCACCGGCACCGCGCCCTCGAGGCCCAGCCCCGCGTCGATCTCGTCGAACAGCTGCACCGGCCGGTCGCCGTCGCCCAAGCCCTGGGCCACCAGGCCCAGGTAGATGCGCGATCGCTCGCCGCCGCTGGCGATGCGCGCCACGTCGCCGGCGGCCTCGCCGCGGTTGGTCCGGACCTCGAGCACCACGCGGTCCGCACCGCGTCCGGTGACGCGGCAGCGCTTGCCGGCGACCGCCAGCTCGCCCTCGGCGTCCAGCGCGGGCTCGATGCGGAACGCGAGCTCGAGATCGGGCAGCGACAGCGGGCGGATGCGTTCGGCCGCGCGCGCGGCCACGGCCTTCGCCCCGGCCTGCCGGCGCTTGCGCAGGTCCAGGCACAGCGCCTCGACCCGGGCCCGCGCCGCGTCGCAGCGGCGGCCCAGCTCGGCCAGGTCGGCCTCGGCGCCGTCCTGCCGCGCGATGCGCCCGGCGAGGTCGTCGCGCAGCGCCACCAGGCCCGGCACGTCGCGGCGGTACTTGCGCTGGAGCTCGTCGTACAGGGCCTGGCGCTCCTCCATCTCGTCCAGGCGCGCGGGATCGAGGTCGGCGTTGTCCAGGAAGCGCTCGAGGCCGCGGGCGGCGTCCTCGGCCGCGGCCTGGGCGTCGAGCACCAGGCGCAGCACCTCGTCCAGGCGGGCGCTGGTGCCGGCGACGCGCTCCAGGCGCGCGGCGGCCGCGCCGAGCCGCTCGGCGGCGCACTCCGACCCCTCGGCCAGGGCGTCGCGGGCGAAGCCGGCGGCCTCGGTCAGGCCGCGCGCGCCGCGGCCGACGGCGATGCGCTCGGCCAGCCGCCCCGGCTCGTCGGGGTCCAGGCGCGCCTGGTCCAGCTCGCGCGCCTGCCAGCTCCACATGTCCAGCTGCTGGCGCGCGAACGCCTCCTCGCGGCGGCGCTCGGCCAGCTCGGCCTCCAGCTCGCGCCACTCCGCCAGCTCGCGGACCAGGGTGGCCCGCGGACCGGCGAGGTCCAGCGCCCCGTCCAGCAGGTCGCAGGCGAAGGACGGCAAGGCGAGGCGGCGCTGCTGGTCCTGGCTCTGCACCGCCACCAGGCGCCCGCCGATCTCCTCGAGCAGCGCCTGCGACGACACCAGCCCGTTGATGAGCACGCGGCCGCGGCCCTCGCGCCTGAGCTCGCGGCGCAGCACCAGCATCGCATCGTCGCCGACCCTCAGGCCCGCCTGCTCGCAGGCCGCCCGCACCTCGGGATGGTCCGCGAGGTCGAACACGCCCTCGACGAAGGCCTCGTCCTCGCCGCTGCGGATCAGGTCGCGGTCGGCGCGGCCGCCCGCCAGCAGGCCCAGCGCACCGGCGATCATCGACTTGCCCGCGCCGGTCTCGCCGGTCAGCACGGTCAGGCCCTCGTCGAGGGACACCGCCACGTCCGCCGCCAGCGCCACGTTGCCCACGCGCAGCTGCCTGAGCATCAGATGCCGTCCTGTCCGCCGCGCCTGAGGCCGCCCCAGTCCAGCTTGTGGCGCATGACGCGGGTGAAGTTGCTCTGGGGGAACTTGACCAGGTTGACCTCGCAGTCCGACTCGCGGAACACGATGCGGTCCCCGTCGACAAGGCTGTTGGTCTTCTGGCCGTCGGTGGTCAGCACCGCGCCCTCGCCCGTCTCGCGCAGCACGAGTTCGATGCGCGTGTCCCTGGCCACCACCAGCGGGCGCATGCCCAGGGCGTGGGGACAGATGGGCGAGATCACCAGGCAGGGCACGTCCGAGTGGCAGATGGGCCCGCCGGCCGAGAGGTTGTAGGCGGTCGAACCGGTGGGCGTGGCCACGATCAGGCCGTCGCCGAGGAAGCGCCCGAGCGAGTCGTCGTCCAGGCGCAGCTCCATGTCCAGGGCGCGGGGCAACGGGCCCATGTTCACGACCAGGTCGTTGAGCGCGCTCGACTCGGCGATGCAGGCGCCGCCGCGCCACACCGAGCCGTACACGCGGGCGCGCGCATCCAGCCGGTAGGCGCCGGCCAGCACGGCGGCAACGGCCGCCTCCAGCTCCTCGAGGGGAACGTCGGTCAGGTAGCCGAGGGAGCCGAGGTTCACGCCCAACAGGGGCACGCCCGACAGGCCCAGCAGGCGCGCGGCGCGCAGCATGGTGCCGTCGCCGCCCAGGGCGATCAGCAGGTCGGCGCGCGCCACCAGGTCGTCCGGGCCGGCGGCCGCGACACCCGCGGGCGCCTGGCCCGCCAGGTCGGCGTCAACCACCAGTGTCACGCCGCTGCGGCGGCACGCCGCTTCGACCGTGGCCAGGGCCGCCGCCATGGCGCCCTTGCCCGGATTGCCGAACACGCCGATGCAGCCGATCGGGCGGTTCACCGCCACCCCTTCCCGCTCAGGACGCGCTCTGGGCCTCGGACCGGCCCTCCCCCTCGACGCAGCGACGGATGCGGGCGCCCAGGCCCGCGGCATCCAGGCCGGCGGCAGCAAGAAGCTGGCCGCGGGCCGCGTGCTCCTGCCACTGGTCGGGGATGCCCACGCACTCCACGCGCGGGCCGCCGGGGCCCTGCGCCGCGGCCCATTCCAGGACCGCGCTGCCGAAGCCGCCGGCCAGGCAGTTCTCCTCGACCGTCAGCACCGTGCGGTGCCGCTCCCACACCGCGTGCAGCGTCGCCTCGTCCAGCGGCTTGATGAACCGCATGTCGACGACCTCGACGCCGATGCCGGCGCCCTTGAGGGCGTCCGCGGCCTCGAGCGCCGGCTGCACCATCGAGCCGACGGCCAGCACGCACACGTCCTCGCCGGCGCGCAGCATCTCGGCCGTGCCGACGGCCAGCGGCGTCGCCGGGCCTTCGCAGGCCGCGCCCGGGCCGGAACCGCGCGGGTAGCGCAGCGCCGACGGGCCGTCGTCGCGCGCGACGGCGGTGGCCAGCATGTGCCGCAGCTGGTCCTCGTCGCGCGGCGCCATCACCACCATGCCGGGCACCATGCGCAGGTAGGTCAGGTCGAACACGCCGTGGTGCGTCGGGCCGTCCTCGCCCACCAGGCCGCCGCGGTCGATGGCGAACACCACCGGCAGCTTCTGCAGGGCCACGTCGTGGATGATCTGGTCGAGCGCGCGCTGCAGGAACGTCGAGTAGATGGCCACCACCGGGCGCCGCCCGTCGCAGGCCAGGCCCGCGGCGAAGGTCACCGCGTGGCCCTCGGCGATGCCCACGTCGTGGCATCGGCGCGGGAAGCGCTCCTTCAGCGCCGTCAGGCCCGTGCCCGAGGGCATGGCCGCCGTGATGCCGTGCACGCGGTCGTCGCGCTCGGCGATCTCGCACAGGGTCTCACCGAAGACCTCGGTGTAGCTCGGCTGCGCCGGCTTGACCACCTTGATGCCCTCGCTGCGGTCGAACTTGCCCACGCCGTGGTAGCGCTGCCCGTCCTCCTCGGCGAAGCGGTAGCCCTTGCCCTTGCTGGTGATCAGGTGGATCAGCACCGGGCCCTTCAGCTTGCGCACGGCCTCGAGGGTGCGGATGACCAGGGGCAGGTCGTGCCCGTCGATGGGCCCGAAGTACTTGAAGCCCAGCTCCTCGAACAGGATGGTCGGCACCACCAGCTGCTTGAGGCTCTCCTTCATGCGGCTGGCCAGCACCTGCGCCTTGCTGCCCTTGGGCATCTTGCCCAGCAGGTCCCACAGGTCGGCCTCGAGGCGGTTGTAGTGCTTGCCGCTGGTGATGCGCGTCAGGTACTTGCTGATGGCGCCCACGTTGGGCGAGATGCTCATCTTGTTGTCGTTGAGGATGACCGTCAGGTCGGTCTGCAGCTGCCCGGCGTTGTTCAGGCCCTCGAAGGCCAGGCCGCCGGTCAGGGCGCCGTCGCCCACGACCGCCAGCACCGAGTGGTCCTCGCCCCGGGCGTCGCGCGCCACCGCGTAGCCCACCGCCGCGCTGATGGACGTGCTGGCGTGCCCCACCCCGAACATGTCGTGGGGGCTCTCGCAGCGCTTGGGGAAGCCGGCGATGCCGTCCTTGGAGCGCAGGGTGCCGAACCGGTCCAGGCGTCCCGTCAGCAGCTTGTGGCCGTAGGCCTGGTGGCCCACGTCCCAGATGATCTTGTCGCGGGGCGAGTCGTAGACGCGGTGCAGGGCGACCGTCAGCTCGACCACGCCCAGGCTGGCGCCCAGGTGGCCGCCCGACCGGGACACGGTCGCAATGATCTCCTCGCGCAGCTCGGCGCACAGCAGCTCGAGCTGCGCCGCAGTCAGGTGCTTGAGATCGTCGGGACCCTGGATCCCGGGCAGAACCGAAGCCATGGCATTCCTTTCCCCGGGTACGGGACCCGCCCCCGAGGCGCCAAGGTTAACGCGGAGGGACAGCGAGCGCCAGAGCGAATAGCCCCCCCAGGACCAGCCCCACGGCCACGTGGACCGGGTGGTGGGCCCGGGGATCGAGGTAGGCGCCGGCCCTGCGGACGGCCTCGCCGTGCTCCTGCAGGTGGTCGAGCAGGTCCACCAGCGCGGCCCGCTGGCGGTCGGCCAGGTAACCCATCTTCAGGGTGTCGTGGACCACGATGACGGCGAAGACGAGGGCGAAACCGGCCTCGGAAGAGCCCCAGCCGCTGCGGGCGGTGACCGCGGCCACCAGCCCGGCCAGCAGGGCGGCCGGCAGGCTGGGCAGGCCGTTGCTCTGGACCACGGAGGTCACGGCCAGCCGGCGGTGGGCCAGGGAGTACAGCAGCAGCTTCACGGCCTGGGCCAGCAGGCCGCAGGCGGCCACGATGGCCCAGACGGGCAGGCCGGCCGCCGTGGTCACGGTGTCAATGGTCCCGGTTCCACATGAGCCTCCCCAGGGCCAGCAGACGCTCGCCCGCCGCCCCGCCCGGCAGCACGTCCTCCAGGCGCTTCAGGCCACGGCGGCCGTCGCGGGCGGCCCGACGGCGGGCCTTGTCCAGTCCCTCGACCCGGATCCAGGTGGCCTTGCCGGCGGCCGCGTCCTTGCCGGCGCTCTTGCCCAGCTGGGCCGTCGTCGCGGTCACGTCCAGCACGTCGTCCGCGCCCTGGAAGGCCAGGCCCAGGTCGATGCCGGCCCGCTGCACCTCGTCCACCGTGTCCTGGTCGGCGCCGCCCAGCAGGGCGCCCCCCGCCAGCGCCGCCGCCAGCAGGCAGGCGGTCTTGGCGCGGTGGATGCGCTGGACCAGCGGCCCGGTCACCTCGCCCCCCTCGGCCTCCAGGTCCTCCTGCTGGCCGCCGACCATGCCGGCCGGCCCGACGGCATCGCCCACCAGCGCCACCAGCGGTCCGGCCACCGGGCCGCCCGCCCGCGCCAGCAGCGTGAAGCCCAGGGCCTGCAGCCCGTCGCCGGCCAGGATGCCCGTCGCCTCGCCGAACACGACATGACAGGTCGGCCGGCCGCGCCGCAGCACGTCGTCGTCCATGGCCGGCAGGTCGTCGTGGACCAGCGAGTAGGTGTGGATGAGCTCGAGCCCGCAGGCCGCGATCAGCGCCTCGGCACGGGACACGGGCGCCTTGGCGCCCGCCCACGCGTCGTAGGCCCACAGCAGCAGCGCCGGGCGCAGGCGCTTGCCGCCGCCGGTGACGCTGTGCTTCATGGCCCGGCGCAGACGCGCCGGCACGCCGCGCTCGGCGGCCAGCAGCCGCGCCAGCGCGCGGTCGACCTCGCGGCGTTCCCGGTCGAGCGCCCCGCGCAGGGCGACCTCATCCATCGAAGCCCTCCGCCAGCGCCATCGCCTCGAAGGTGTTGGACAGCAGCATGGCGATGGTCATGGGTCCCACGCCCCCGGGCACGGGTGTCAGCGCACCGGCGTGGCCCAGCAAGGCGTCGTAGTCGACGTCGCCCACCAGCCGCGTGCCCTTGGGATGCGCCGGATCGTCAATGCGGTTGATGCCCACGTCCACCACCACCGCGCCCGGCCGCACGAAGTCGCGCGTGACGAAGCGCGGCGCGCCGATGGCCGCCACCACGATGTCGGCCCGGGACGTCACCTGCGGCAGGTCGCGGGTGCGCGAGTGGCACATGGTCACGGTCGCGTCGCCCATGGCGCCCTTGAGCGACATCAGCAGGCTCAACGGCCGGCCCACGATCACGCTGCGCCCGATGACCGCGACGCTGCGGCCCCGCACCGGCACGTCGTAGTGCGCCAGCATGCGCAGGATGCCCTTGGGCGTGCAGGGCACGAAGCGCGGGCTGCCCGCCACCAGGCGCCCGAGGTTCTCGGGGTGGAAACCGTCGACGTCCTTGCGCGGATCGACCGCCAGCAGCACCGCGTCCTGGTCCAGGTGCGCCGGCAGCGGCAGCTGCACCAGGATGCCGTCGATGGCCGGGTCGGCGTTCAGCTGCGCGATCAGTCCCATCACCACCGCCTGCGGCGTGGCCGCGGGCAGGCGATGGGTCACGTGATGGAAGCCCACCTCGTCGCAGCCCTTCTCCTTGTGGCGCACGTACACGGCCGACGCCGCGTCGTCCCCCACCAGCAGCACGGCCAGCCCGGGCCGGCGCGGCGCGGCGGCGACCTTCGTCTTCAGCTCGGCGAACACGGCATCCCGGACGGGGTTGCCCTTCAGCAGCAGCGTCTCGATCGGCGCGCCCACGGCAGGGTTCCTTTCTTCGGATGGCTACTTCGCGATCGCCGACGCGCGGGTCTCGCGGATGACCGTCACCTTGATCTGGCCGGGATACTCGAGCTCGTCCTCGATGCGCCGGCTGACCTCCTCGGCCAGCACCGCCGCCTCGGCGTCCGACACCAGCGAGTGGTTCACCAGCACGCGGATCTCGCGCCCGGCCTGGATCGCGTACGACTTGTCGACGCCGGTGAAGGCGTCGGCGATGGTCTCGAGGTTCTCGAGCCGCTGCACGTAGTTCTCGAGGCTCTCGCGCCGCGCGCCGGGGCGCGAGGCGCTCACCGCGTCGGCGGCCGAGGTGAGGAAGGTGTAGGGCGAGGTCGGCTCGACGTCCTGGTGATGCCCGCCCACCGCGTTGATCACGATCTCGCTCTCGCCGAACTTGCGGCACATGCGCGCGCCGATCAGCGCGTGCGGCCCGTCGACCTCGTGGTCGGCGGCCTTGCCGATGTCGTGCAGGAAGCCGCAGCGGCGGGCGATCTTCGGGTCCAGGCCCAGTTCACTGGCCATGGCCGCGGCCACCGCCGCCACCTCCATCGAGTGCTTCAGCAGGTTCTGCCCGTAGCTGGTGCGGTAGTTCAGGCGGCCCACGTAGGGGAAGAGGTCGGCGTGCACCTGCTGCAGGCCCAGGTCCAGGCAGGCCTGCTCGCCGATCTCGCGGATGCGCTCCTGCACCTCCTGGGTGGTCTTCCTGACCACCTCCTCGATGCGCCCCGGATGGATGCGCCCGTCCCGCACCAGGATCTCCAGCGACTGCCGCGCCACCTCGCGCCGCACCGGGTCGAAACCCGAGACGATGACCGCGCCCGGCGTGTCGTCGATGATCACGTCGATGCCCGTCGCCTGCTCGAAGGTGCGGATGTTGCGCCCCTCGCGTCCGATGATGCGGCCCTTCATGTCGTCG
>DAOPJF010000047.1:0-11252 GCA_035399525.1 Candidatus Krumholzibacteriia bacterium
AAAAACCGTCCTAAGTCAGAGCGATTTCATATGTTATCAATTTGAAGACCGCGTCACAGCGCGTTGCGCGGCGGCACCACGACGTTGGCCAGCAGCAGGCCCGCCACCAGGCTGCAGCCCACCAGCAGCGCGGTGAAGGCGCTGTCGACGCCCGAGAGCACATCCTTCTCGAGCATGAACTCGAAGCTGCGGTAGCCGATCGAGCCGGGCACCAGCACGATGATCGACGGCACGATCACCACGACCGCCGGCCTCCGCCGGAACCGCGCGTACAGGTTGCCGGCCAGGCCCACCAGCAGCGCGCCGACGCCCGCGCCCAGGCCCGCGCCCAGCAGCACCACGCCCCCGCGCGCGCCCCAGAACGCCAGCAGCGCGCCGCCCATCAGCCAGGGGATCTCGCGGGGCCGCGCGCGGAACAGCACCGTCAGGGCCAGCGCGGTCACCAGCAGCAGCAGGCTGATGAGCTCGCCGCGCACCGGCTCGGTGGCGCCGGTGATGACCGCACCCGGCAGCGCGTGGCCCAGGCGCGTGCCCAGGCCCACCCCCAGGCCGATCTGCAGGAAGGTCATGAGCGATCCGGTCAGGCGCGCGGTGCCGGCCACCAGGTGCCCGGTGCCCAGCTCGTTCAGCGCCAGGGTCAGGGTCAGGCCGGGCAGCAGCACGACGATCGAGCCGATGATGACCGTGGCCACGTTCAGCGGGCCCGCCAGCCGCGCCAGCGCGGCGGCGCCGAACGCCGCGAGGAACGTGAACAGGAACTCGTAGGTGCGGCCCATGGCCTCCCAGCGCCCGGCGGCCCAGCCCAGCACGCCGCCCACCAGGCCCAGGCCGAAGGCGGCCGCCATGTCGGGCCAGCCGCCCCCGAAGAACGCCGCGGCCGACGACGAGGCGACCGCGAACGCCAGGATGTGCGCCCAGGCCGCGTAGCGGGCGGGCCGCTCGACGATGGCGCGCAGGCGGCGGTCGGCGTCCTCGACCGAGAGATCGCCGCGGTACAGCGACTCGACCACGTCGTCCAGGGCCACCAGCTTGTCCAGCTGCAGGCTGCCCGGGTGCACGCGCGCGAGGGTGAGGTACTGGTCGCCCGCATCGCCGAAGGACGAGATCAGGCTCGTGGGCGTGGACAGGAACTCGGCCTGGATGCCCAAGCGCCTGGCGGCATTGCCCAGCGCCGCCTCGAGGCGGTGGCTGGGGATGCCGTAGCCGTGCAGGGCACGCCCCAGCAACGTCAGGAAGCGGACGCGCGGATCGCTCTGGAGGCTCACGGCGGCTCGTTTCGGCGGAGTCGAACGACGCCGTCGCCCGCCGCCTAGATCAGGGCGGCGGCGGGCCGCGTCGCTGCCGCCAAAGTCTGGTCGAGATCCCCGTCCAGATCAAGGCGCAGCTCGTCGAAATCCGCCGCGAAGTAGCCCAGGCCCGCCAGCTCGGCCACGGCCTCGGCCGGCCAGTCGGTCGTCGGCGGGCCGCCCAGCACCGAGGCGACGCGGTCGGCCGCGGCCACGGCCGAGGCGAAACGCGGATCGATGTCGGCCTCGAGGGGCACGTGGTGGTAGCGCAGCGCCGACACCAGGGCCGCCGGGAAACCCCAGGCCTCGATCAGCGCGGCCCCCGCCTCGGCATGGTCGAAGCCCAGCACCGCGCGCTCGGAAGCCCGCAGCACCGACTCGTCGGTGCTCGGGGTCAACCGCGTGCCGGTGCGCGTCAGCCACTGGTCGATGACCAGCATGCCCACGTCGTGGACGATGCCGGCGGTGAAGGCCTCGGTGCGGCGGTCCTCGATGCCGCCCAGGTCGGCGGCCCAGGCGGCGGCCGCGCCCGTCAGCAGGCAGTGACGCCAGAACGCTTCGCGGTCCAGGCCGTAGCCCTCGAGGTCGCGGCGCAGCACCGGGGCCATGCCGGTGGCGAAAGCGAGGGTCGCGATCGAGCGGTTGCCCAGCATGACCAGCGCCGATCGCACAGTGGCGATGGTGCGGCGCGCGCCGTAGAACGCGCTGTTGGCCAGCTTCAGGACGTTGGCGGTCATGGCCGGATCCCGCTCGAGGACGGCCTGCACCTGGACGGCGCTGGTGGACGTGTCCTTCAGCAGGTCGAGCAGGGCGACGACCACCGAAGGCAACGTGGCAAGCTCGCCGGTGGATGCGACGAGGTCGGAGACAGTCGGGCGAGACAAGGTCCCCCTCCTTCACCCCGCGATACGGAACCGCCCTCCGCGGATCCTCCTAGGGCTGCTGCGATGTGGGCTCGGATAGGGATCCCGCTTGCGATCCCGGACGCAACGCTCCTGTTATCGGTCGAACCGGCGGTAAAATTGACAAAAAAGATCATCCAGCCCGGGCGGGTGGCCCGGCGGGGCGCCGTCTGGTAGAATCGGGCCACCACCACCGAAGGAGTCCCATGCCGAAGCACCGCGCCGCCCCGCGTTCGACCGCTCCGGTCCTGGTCCTGCTGCTGCTGGGGCTGGCGCCCCTGTCGGCGGCCCTGGCCGAGGTCCAGGAGGTCACCGAGACCTTCACGAGCTGGACCCGCCGCGACCCCGCCTTCACGACCGCAGCCTGGGACACCCTGGCCGGCGAGCTGCATCTGCCCCTGGCCCCGCTGGCGGCCCGCGGATCGATCAACACCCTGGGCACCGCCTACAGCGTGGCCGCGGCCGGCAGCCGCCTGCTGGTGTGCGACGGCAGCGGCGGGCTGCTGGCGATCGACGGGACGAACCCCGACGCGCCGGCCCAGGTCGACCAGCTGGCCCTGGCCGACCAGGCCCGGGCCGCCGCCCTGGTCGGCGGGTGGGCCTACGTGGCCGTGGGCAACGCGGGCCTGCAGGCGGTCGATGTCAGCGACCCGGCCAACCTGGCTGCCGGCGTCGTGGCCGACTGCCCCGGGTTCGCCCAGGCGGTGGCCGTGCTGGGCGGCTACGCCTACGTGGCCCAGGGCGCCTCGGGCGTCGCGGTGTACGACCTGGGCGTGGCCGGCGCGCCCGTCCACCTGGCCGACGTGGCCGGGCTGGACGTGGTGCGCGGCGTGGCGGCGGCCGACGGCCGGCTGCTGGCGGCCGACGGCATGGCCGGCCTGTCGGTCCTGACCCTGGCCGACCCGGTGCACCCGGCGCGCATCGACACCCTCGACACGCCGGGCGTGTGCCAGTCGGTCGCGGTGCGGGGCGGCCTGGCGTTCCTGGCCGACGGCGCCTACGGCCTGAAGGTGGTCGACCTGGACGCGCCCGGCGGCGCGGCCGTCATCGCCTCGCTGGGCCTGCCGGGCACGGCCATGACCGTGAGCGTGGCCGGCGACACGGTGCTGGTGGCCGGGGGCAACGGCGGCCTGCACCTGGTGGACGTCGGCGATCCCACCGCGCCCGCGCTGGTGGGCACGGCCGCGTCGGCCAACTGGGCCTACCACGCCCTCGCGTTCGGCGGGCACCTGTGGCTGGCCGACGGCTCGGCGGGCCTGCGCGCGTTCACCGCCGACCCTTTCGGCCTGGACGAGGGCGCCAACCAGGCCCGCAGCCTGGACCTGAACCTGGACGCCGACCCGGTGCGGCGCGTGCGGCTGGCGGCGGACTTCACCGACTCGGTCCGCTTCTTCGTCAGCGGCGACGCCGGCGCGCACTGGCTGGACGCGACCCCCGACGGCGCGTGGATCGACCTGGATCCCCCCACCCTGGACGTGCGCTGGCGCGCCTTGCTGCAGGTGGCCGACGGCTGGCCCGGCCCGGTGGTGCGCAGCGTGACCATCGGCATGGAGAAGGACGTCAGCCACGCGGTGATCACCGGCGTGACCGACGTGCCCGACGACGGGGGCGGCCAGGTGCGGGTGCGCTGGGACGCCAGCCGGCACGACGCGGCCGGCGCGCAATACGTGGTCACGGAGTACGCGCTGTACCGGCGCATCGACCTGGGCAAGCGGTGGCCCGCCGGCGAGTGGGAATACCTGCTGTCGGTGCCGGCGGACCGCGAGGAGACCTACGCCGCCGTCGCGCCCACGCTGTACGACAGCGTCGGCGGCGCGCCGGCCTGGTCGGTGTACTTCGTGCGCACGCGCACGTCGGTGCCGGGCGTGTTCTTCGACTCGCCGCCCGACAGCGGGCAGTCGGTGGACAACCTGCGGCCCGCACCGCCGACCGGCTTCCTGGTGGGTGCCGCCCCCGGCGGAGGCATCGACCTGCAGTGGCACGCCTATGCCGATCCCGACTTCGCCCACTTCCGCGTGTACCGCAGCGCCGTCGACGGGGCCGAGCCCTCGCCCGCGGCCCTGGTGCACGTGACCACATCCACCAGTTGGCACGACGACACGCCGGGCACCTGGTTCTACGACCTGACGGTCGTCGACCTGGCCGGGCGCGAGAGCCTGCCGGCGGACGTGGTCAGCGCCGTGCCCGGCGACGGCGGCGCCGGACGGGACCTGGTGCTGGGACCCGCGGTGCCCAACCCGGCCAACCCCCGCTCGGTGGTGCGCTTCCGCGTGCCGGCGGGCGGCGCGGACGTGCAGGTGACCGTGTACGACGCGCGGGGACGCCGGGTGGCGCGTCTGCACGACGGGTGGCTGGCCGAGGGCGACCACGCCCTGCCCTGGGACGGCCGCGACGACCGGGGCCGGTCGGTGCCCTCGGGGGTGTACGCGGTGCGCCTGCAGGACGGCGCGGCGGGGCAGGTCCTGAAACTGACCATCATCCGCTAGACGGCGGCCCGGGGCGATTCCGGACGTCGTTTTGGCAATTTCGGCTCAGTTGGCGCGGCATCCTGCCGATCACGCCCCCAAGGCCCCGCCCCGGGGCCGGGAACGGGAGCGTGATGAGCGAGCTCGAGACACCCGTGGTCGACGCGCAGGCCGATCCTGCCGACGCCGGGCCGGAGTCCGCCGTCGAGGCGGCCGCCGAGGCGCCGGCCGGATCGCCGGCCGAAGCGCCGGCCGCGGACGCGCCGACGCGGGCGTCCGACTGGCCGCCCGACGACCCCGACGCTCCCGCCTTCGACGTGCGCATCTCCCGCGACCAGGTCATGGTCGTCCTGGACTGCCCCGATCCCCTGCTCGACGCCGAACTCGTCGCCATCCGCATCGTCGAGAAGTTCGTCGAGCTGAAGCTGCCCGAGTATCCCGACCGCGAGCTCGTGGTGGAGATCCTGCGCAACGTGGCCGTGCCCGGCGCACACCTGCGCGACCAGCCGCTGATCATGGGCGCCGAGCCGGTGCCGCCGCGCGACGGCGCGCTGGAGTGGGCCCGGGACTTCTTCGCCACCGGCTGGGAAGTGGACGCCGAGACCGGCGCCATGAACTTCTGGGAGCGGGCCGCCCGCGGCTCGGTGGCCGAAGGCGAGGTCATCGCCCGCCTGCTGCCGCCGGTCGCCGGCACGCCGGGACTGAACGTGTACGGCAAGCCGATCGGCGTGGGCAAGCCGCAGCAGGCCCGCATGCGCGCCGGCAAGGGCGTGATGGACGTGGACGAGGGCGGCGTACGGCTGCTGAAGGCCTCGGTCGCCGGCCGGGTGCGCCTGCAGAGCGGCGTGGTCACCGTCGACGACGTCTACGCCGTGCGGGGCGACGTGTGCCTGGAGACGGGCAACATCCACCACACCGGCAGCGTGACCATCGGCGGCGACATCAAGGCCGGCGCCCTGGTCGAGGCCGACGGCGACATCGTGGTCAAGGGCATGCTCGAGCCGTGCACCATCCGCTGCGGCGGCACGCTGAACGTGGCGGGCGGCATCATCGGCGGCGAGGGCTGCACCATCACCGTGGGCGGCGAGTTGCACGCGCGCTACGTGTCCGAGGCGACCATCCGCTGCGGCGGCGACGTGCACGTGCAGGGCGAGGTCAAGCACTCGGTGGTCGAGACCACCGGCCGCGTGCTGGTGCCCGAGGGCCGCATCGCCGGCGGCTCGACCATCGCGTGGAAGGGCATCCGCGTGGGCGAGGCCGGGGCCAGCGGCTCGGCGAAGACCGTGCTGGTGGCGGGCGTCGACCCCACGCTGCCCGAGCGCACGGGCGAGCTGCGCGAGCGCATGCGCAAGGCCGTGGCCGCGCGGCAGCGGGTGACCGAGGCCATCAATGAGGCCGCCGGCACCGGCCGCCTGAACGACGGGCAGCGGGCGACCATCGAGGCCTTGCGCGCCAAGCTCGACGAACTGGCCCAGACCCACGCCGAGGCGGCGCGCGGCATCGAGGAGATGGAGCAGCAGGCCGCCGCCGAGGGCGTGCCCGAGATCGTGATGTTCAAGGAGGTGTGGTCGGGCACGACCATCCACCTGGGTGACGAGAAGCTGGTGGTGCGCTCGTCGGTGCTCAAGCCGCGCCTGGCCCAGCTGAAGCAGAGCGGCGCCGTGCTGCTGCCGCTGGGCGAGGGCAACATGCCCTCGGACTAGGGCCCTTCCCGCCCGATTCCGCCGATCCGGACGCCGGGGTTGCGCAAGCGGCCCCGGCGTTCCATCATGCGCCCTTTCCGGATCGCCCAGGATCGGCCGCCCGCCCCGTGCGGGCGGCGCCAAGGAAGGACGCCCGCCTTGACCCACATCGAAATCATCGCCCGCGAGCTGTCCCTGGGCACCGGCGCCGTCGCCGCGACCGCCGGCCTGCTGGCCGAGGGCGCCACCGTGCCGTTCATCAGCCGCTACCGCAAGGAGGCCACCGGCAGCCTGGACGAGGTGCAGGTGACGGCCATCCGCGACCGCCTCGAGCAGCTGGCCGAGCTGGACAAGCGGCGCGCCTCGATCCTCGCCTCGCTCGAGGAGCGCGGCCTGTTGACGCCCGAGCTGAAGGCCCAGGTCGCGGGCGCGGCCACCCTGGCCGTGCTCGAGGACCTGTACCTGCCGTTCCGGCCCAAGCGCCGCACGCGCGCGACCATCGCCCGCGAGAAGGGCCTCGAGCCGCTGGCGCTGTGGCTGATCGAGCAGGCCGCCCTGTCCGGGCGCGAGGCCTCGGACGAGGATCCGCTGGCCCGCGCCGCCGCCTTCGTCGACGCGGAAAAGGAGGTCGCCGACGCCGAGGCCGCCCTGGCCGGCGCGCGCGACATCGTGGCCGAGCAGATCAGCGAGGACGCCGCCGTGCGCGGCGCCCTGCGCGCCCTGTACCTGGACGAGGGCCTGGTCACCAGCCGCGTGCTGACGGGCAAGGAGGCCGAGGGCGCCAAGTTCCGCGACTGGTTCGACTGGGAGGAGCCGGTGCGCAAGGTGGCCGGCCACCGCATGCTGGCCATGCGCCGCGGCGAGAAGGAGAAGTTCCTGGCCATGCGCGTGGTGCTGACCGACGAGGCGGCCCTGCGCGTGATCGAGCCGAACTGGTGCCGCAACCGCGGTCCCGCGGCCCAGCAGGTGCGCGCCGCCGCCGCCGACGGCTGGAAGCGCCTGCTGTCGGTGTCCATGGAGACCGAGATCCGCCTCGAGCTGAAGAAGAAGGCCGACGAGGAGGCCATCGGCGTGTTCGCCGCCAACCTGCGCGAGCTGCTGCTGGCCGCGCCCCTGGGCCCGCGCTGCGTGCTGGCGCTCGATCCTGGGTTCCGCACCGGCTGCAAGCTGGTCGTGCTGGGCCCCCAGGGCGACCTGCTGCACCACGACGCGGTCTACCCCCACACCGGTGGCGCGCGCGTCGACCAGGCGGGCGCCGTGGTGGCGCAGCTGGTGAAGAAGCACCAGGTCGAGGCCATCGCCATCGGCAACGGCACCGCCGGCCGCGAGACCGAGCGCTGGGTGCGCTCGCTGGGCCTGCCCGCGTCGGTGCCCGTGGTGATGGTCAACGAGTCGGGCGCGTCGATCTACTCGGCCAGCGAGGTGGCCCGCGACGAGTTCCCCGACCACGACGTGACCGTGCGCGGCGCCGTATCCATCGGCCGCCGGCTGATGGATCCCCTGGCCGAGCTGGTGAAGATCGACCCCAAGAGCATCGGCGTGGGCCAGTACCAGCACGACGTGGACCAGCGCGCGCTCAAGCGCAGCCTCGACGACACGGTCATGAGCTGCGTGAACGCCGTGGGCGTGGACCTGAACACCGCCAGCAAGGAGCTGCTGGGCTACGTGTCGGGCCTCGGCCCCCAGCTGGCGGCCAACATCGTGGCCCACCGCAGCAGCAAGGGCGCCTTCGGCAGCCGCGCCGCGCTGCTGGACGTGCCGCGCCTGGGCCCCAAGGCCTACGAGCAGGCCGCCGGCTTCCTGCGCGTGCGTGGCTCGGACAACCCGCTGGACGCGAGCGCGGTGCACCCTGAGAGCTACGGCGTGGTCGAGGCCATGGCCCGCGACCTGGGCCGCCCCGTGGACGCCCTGGTGGGCGACGCCGGCGCGGCCAAGGGCCTGAAGCTCGAGCGGTACGTGACCGAGAGCGTGGGCCTGCCCACGCTGAAGGACATCCTGGCCGAACTGGCCAAGCCGGGCCGCGATCCCCGCGCGCAGTTCGAGTCGTTCAGCTTCGCCGACGGCGTGGAGAACCTCGAGGACCTCGAGGAGGGCATGCGCGTGCCGGGGATCGTCACCAACGTGACCAACTTCGGCGCGTTCATCGACGTGGGCGTGCACCAGGACGGGCTGGCCCACATCAGCCAGCTCGCCGACCGCTTCGTGCGCGACCCCAACGAGGTGGTCAAGGTGGGCCAGAAGGTGATGGCCCGGGTGCTGGAGGTCGACCTGCAGCGCCGGCGCATCTCGCTGTCGCTGAAGGAACGCTAGGCCGGG
Source organism: Candidatus Krumholzibacteriia bacterium (assembly GCA_035399525.1). GTDB lineage: Bacteria > Krumholzibacteriota > Krumholzibacteriia > LZORAL124-64-63 > LZORAL124-64-63 > JACZKN01. The sequence goes on from DAOPJF010000047.1 coordinate 8,652, forward strand.
TCGCCGCCGCGGTCGGCCGTGAAGCCGAGGGCCTCGATGGCGTCCGCGATGGCGGCGCGGTCGAGGCCCTCGCCGTCGACGAAGGCCTTGCCGCCCTCGAGGTCGACGCGGCAGGCGGTGACGCCCTCCAGGCCGCTGACCGCGCGCTGCACGCTGCCGCTGCAGTGGCTGCAGTTCATGCCGCCCACCGCGATCTCCAGGTGCTCGGACTCCAGGCTCATCGGTGCATCCTTCCCGGCGGCGCAGGTGCCGCCCTCGCAGCCGCAGGAGGCCGACCGGCGCGCGGCCACGATGCGGCTGCGCACCAGCACCGCCACCAGCAGCAGCGCCCACAGGTGATCGATCCAGGCCACCATCTCGTGGTGGTGGCCGCCGTGGGCCAGCTGCGGCACCGCCGCCGCCGCGCGCGGCACCAGCCAGTCCAGCAGCAGGCCGCCGCCGAAGGCGCTGACGGCGACCGTCAGCAGGTAGATCAGCGCCGTGCGCCGACCCAGCACGCGGCTGACGGTGGTGACCGTCGCGGCGTTGGTGGCCGGTCCGGCGATCAGGAACGCCAGGGCCGCGCCGGGCGAGGCGCCCAGGAAGATGAAGCTGGCCGCCAGGGGCACGCTCGCCGTCGCGCACACGTAGATGGGGATGCCCACCACCATCATCAGCGCGATGGACAGCGGACCGCCGCCGAGGTAGCGCGCCAGGAAATCCTCGGGGATGACGGCGCCCAGCACGCCGGCGATGACCACGCCCACCACCAGCGCCCGCGCGATGTCGCCGGGCAGGGTGACGGTGCCGTAGTCGAAGGCCGCCTTCAGCTTGTTCAGCAGGCCCTGCGGCCGCTCGACGCGGCCGGCCGGCCTGAGCGCGGCCTCGGCCTCGTCGCCGCGGTGCGGATCGAGCACCTGCACCAGGGCGCCGCCCAAGAGGCCGGTCACCAGCGCGGCCACCGGCCGGAAGACCGCGAACAGCGGCCCGAGCATCGTGAAGGTGATGAAGATGGAGTCGACCCCGGTCTGCGGCGTCGACAGCAGGAAGCCGGTGGTGGCGGCGCGGCTCGCGCCGTGGGCGCGCAGCGAGGCGGCCACCGGGATCACGCCGCACGAGCACAGCGGCAGCGGCACGCCGAACAGCGCCGCCTTGAACACAGGGCCCATCCCGCGCCCGCCCAGGTGCCGCTCGAGCCAGGCCGGCGAGATGAACACCGACAGCAGGCCCGCGAGCATGAAGCCGGCCAGCAGCCACCCGGCCATGCGGGCGGTCACCAGCCAGGTTTCGAGCGCGGCGTGCAGGACGGTGTCGAGCATGGTGTCCTCTCGGCGGCGGTCAGCCGGTGGTGCGCATCCGCGTGCCGTGCTCCCAGGACAGGCGGATCTCCTCGGCCGTGATGGCCCGGGGGAACAGGGTGCCGCTGATGCGGGCGTTGCGGATGCTGACGCCGTCCATGACCGCGTTCGTGAAATCGATGCCGCGCAGGTCGGAGTCGCGCATGTAGCTGCCGGTGAAGTCGAGGCCGTCGGCATCGAGGCCCCGCAGGTCCAGGCCGCGCAGGTCGACGTTGGTCAGGTCGCAGGTGCCGCCCTGCTCCTTGCGCCTGTTGAAGCCCTTGACGTCGTCGACCCGCAGCATCTGGTACATGGGGTCCTTGGTGAAACGCGGGGGATCGGTCTTCATGCTCCGCCTCCTTGCCGGGACAAGATACCCATTAATCGTCCGCCGTCCACCGGGCCCCGCCGGCGGCCGTTTCGGCCCGCCGCGCCGCGGCCCGGCCGGCCTCGACATCCACGCGCAGCAGCAGCGCGCCGCCCGCGACGAAGAACACCACCAGGGCCAGGATGCCCAGGCGCCCGGTGCCGGACACCTGGCTGACCAGCCCGAACACCAGCGGCCCCACCACACCGGCCAGCTTGCCGCTGGTGGAGTAGAACCCGAAGAACTCGGCCGTGCGGTGCCGCGGCACCATGCTGGCGAACAGCGAGCGGCTGAGCGCCTGGGCGCCGCCCTGCACCGTGCCGGTGAGTCCCGCCAGCAGGTAGAAGTGCCAGGCGCGGCTCATCATCCAGCCGCCGGCGGCGATGCCCACGTACACCACCAACGCGACCAGCACCGCGCCCTTGGCCCCGATGCGCCCGGCCAGCTTCCCGAACCCGAAGGCGCACGGGATGCCCACCGCCTGGGTCAGCACCAGCGCGCCCACCAGGTGCGTCAGGCCGATGCCCAGCTCCGAGCCGTAGGCCGTGGCCATCTTGACGATGGTGCCGATGCCGTCGTTGTAGATCCAGTACGCCCCCAGCAGCAGCGCCAACTGCCGGTGGCTGCGGATCTCGCGCAGCGTGGCGGCCAACTCGGCCACGGCCGCCCGCATCCCCCGCGCCCCGCCCCGCGCCGCGGGCTCGGGCACGCGGCGCAGCAGCGGCAGGGTGAACACGGCCCACCACACCGCGACGCTGGCGAACGACAGCCGCACCGCGGCGCCGGCGCCCGGCAGGCCGAACCAGCCGGGCTTCATCACCCACAGCAGGTTGACCACCAGCAGCAGGCCGCCGCCGGCGTAGCCCCAGCCGTAGGCGCGGGCCGACAGGCGGTCCATCTCGGCGCCCTCGGCCAGGC
>DAOPJF010000048.1:0-11073 GCA_035399525.1 Candidatus Krumholzibacteriia bacterium
CACCGGCTCGTGGACGACGCCCGGCCTGCTGCTGGACGCCGAGCTGCTGCACCCGCTGTGGCTGCCGCTGCCGGCGGCCGCCTGGTCCGGGTGGACGGCGCTGCCCGTGCTCGCGGGCCTGGCGCTGGTCGCGGTCGCCTGGCTGATCGCCATCTTCGACGGCCCGGCCCTGCGCCGCGGCCTGCACGATCGTCATTCCCTGGCCCCGGCAGCCGGTCGCCCCGCCGCCGGCGCCGAATCGCACTAGAGGAGGCCCGGCATGGCCCTCGAAGGTCAACTGAGCGATTTCAACCTGGCCGAGATCCTGCAGCTGATCTCGTCGCAGCAGAAGTCGGGGTTCCTGAACCTCGAGACCACGCGCGAGATGGTGTTCGTCTTCGACAAGGGCGAACTGATCTCGACGCGCGACCGGCGCGACCGTTCGCGCGATCCGCTGGAGTCGTTCCTGCGGGCCTACGGCTTCTTCGACGCCGAGCAGTGGAAGCACATCGAGTACGTGCGCGCCAACTCGTCGCTGGACCTGACCGAGATCCTGGTGTCGGAGGGCCTGCTGGACGAGCGCGAGCTGGACCGCGTGCTGCGCAGCGTGGCGCAGGAGATGACCGTCGCCGGCATGAAGCTGCGCCGCGGCCGCTACCACTTCACGCCGACCCAGGGCACGCCCCCGGGCGTGCGCCGTCCCCTGAAGACCGACGTGCAGGGCCTGTTGATGGAGGCCGCGCGCCGCGTCGACGAGGAGCCGCTGCTGCGCGAGGCGCTGCCCACGCAGTCGCTGACCTTCACCCAGGGCGCCAAGGTGCTGCCGGCCGAGGCCCTCGGCGAGACCGGCCAGCGCGTGATGAAGCTGGCGCTGGCGGGGCTGAACCTGGGCCAGATCATCCGGCAGGGCCGCACCGAGAGCTTCGTGGTGCGCGACCTGATCAAGAACTGGTGCGCCGAGGGCGTGCTGGCCCTGCACAACCCCGGCGACGGCGAGGGCGACGGCCAGGACGAGGGCGGCCGCCGGCTGAACCTGAAGTTCGCCACCGGCCTGCGCTCGGTGCCGATGACGCTGCTGGTGCTGGGCCTGGTCGCGGCGGGCCTGTACGGCCGCTGGTTCCTGCTGCCGGCCGAGGCCGGCAATCCGGGCCAGTCCCTGCGCGAGTCGCAGCTGCGGGCCGAGGTGGTCGAGGCCGCGCGCCTGTACCGCTTCGACCAGGGCGCCTGGCCCGGAGGACTGACCGACCTGGTGCGGGCCGGCCTGCTGTCGCCGGGCACGGCGCTGATCATCGAGGACCTGGGCTGGACCTACCGGCTGGATGCCGCCGCGGACCGCTTCACCCTCGGTTCATAGGCCTGGCGGCCGACGCGGCCCCGCGTCCCCGCTTGGGTATTGCCCCGGACCGGTCCGGGGCTTTTATTTCCGGCGCCCTGCGGCCCCGCCACGTCGGCGGACGCCGCGCACCTTCGGCGGTCCATCGGCCCTGCGCGGCCCGAGGTCGTCATGACCCGCGAACCCTTCGAGATCCCCTGCGCGCGCCGCGTGGCCGCGCTGCCCCCCTACGTGTTCGCCACCACCGCGCGCTGGAAGGAAGAGGCCCTGGCCGCCGGCCGGGACGTCATCGACCTGGGCGTGGGCAACCCCGACGGGCGCCCGGCGCCCGAGGTCATCCAGGCCCTGAAGGACGCGGTCGACGACCCGCGGCACAACCTGCACGGGTACTCGACCTTCCGCGGGCACCCGGCGCTACGGCGCGCCATCGCGGCGTTCTACGCCGCGCGTTTCGGCGTGCCGCTGGACCCGGAGTCCGAGACGCTGCCGCTGATCGGCTCGAAGGAGGGCCTGGCCAACCTGATGCGGGGCTACCTGGACACCGGGGACACGATCCTGATCCCCACGCCCTGCTACCCCGCCTACTTCGGCGCGGCGCGGCTGTGCGAGGCGACCATCGTCGAGGTGCCGCTGCGGCCCGAGCGCGGCTTCGTGCTGGACTTCGCCGACATCCCGGCCGACGCGGCGGACAGGGCGCGCATGCTCATCGTCAACTACCCCAACAACCCCACCGGCGGCGTCGCCGGCCTGGCGTTCTTCGCCGAGGCCGTGCGCTGGTGCCGCGAGCACCAGGTGCTGCTGGTCAGCGATGCGGCCTACACCGAGCTGGGCTTCGACCCAGCCTCGCCGCCGCCGAGCGTGCTGCAGGTGCCGGGCGCGAAGGCCGTGGCCATCGAGTTCCAGAGCCTGTCCAAGAGCCACAACATGGCCGGCTGGCGCACGGGGTTCGCCGTGGGCGGGCCCGAGGTCATCGCCACCCTGGGCCGGGTCAAGAGCAACGTCGACTTCTCGCTGTTCGGCGCGGTGCAGGTGGCGGCCGCCGCGGCGCTGACGGGCGACCAGCAGGTGTGCGCCGACAACCGCACGCTGTACCGCCATCGCCGCGACCGGCTGGTGGCGGGCCTGGCCGGCCTGGGCTGGACGGTGCCGGTGCCGCCGGCCACCATGTACGTGTGGGCGCCGATCCCCGCCGGCTGGAACGGCGACGACCTGGCCTTCGTGCGCGAGGTCTTCGACCGCACCGCCGTGCTGCTGTCGCCGGGCAGCGCCTTCGGCCGCCACGGCGCGGGCTGGTGCCGCTTCTCGCTGGTGGCCGACGACGCGGGGCTGGACGAGGTGCTGCAGCGGCTGGCGGCCTCGGGGCTGGACTGGACCTGACGCACGAACCGGCCGCGGAACAGGAAGGCCGCCTCCTTGCGGGGGCGGCCTTCGTGCGTGCGGCGGCAGGTCCCGGCTACTCGTCGAAGTCGCCGAAGACGTCGCCGTCCTCGTCGTCCTCTTCCAGGGCCGCCCCGGGCGCCGGCCCGTGGGTGGCCACCAGCATGGCGTCGGGGTCGAACCAGCTGCGCGCGCAGCGCATGATGGTCGCCTCGTCCACGCCGTCCACCTCGTCCACGAGCTCGGCCACGGGCACGAAGCGGCCGTAGTAGATCTCGTTGCGCGCCGCGCGGTGCATCTGGTTGAGCACGCCCTCGAGGCTGAAGATCAGCTGCGACTTGATCTGCGCCTGGTTGTTGCGCAGCTCGTCGGTCGCCAGTCCGGTCTTCAGCAGCAGCGCGTACTCGCGGCGCACCACGTCCTCCAGGCGCGCCATCTTGTCCGGCGAGCACGAGCCCGCGCAGCTGACCAGGCCGATGTCCCGGCCCATGTCGCTGTAGGTGTAGACCGAGTAGGCCAGACCCTCGCGCTCGCGCACGGCCTGGAAGACCCGGCTGCTCATGCCGCCGCCCAGCAGGTTGCTGAGCAGGAAGATGGGGATGCGGTCCGGGTGGGCATAGGGCACCGCCAGGTTGCCGAACTCGAAGTACGTCTGGATGATCGGGCTGCTCAGCTCGAGGCGGAACGGATCGATGTCGTCCAGGTCGCCGTCGACGATCGCCGCGGCCCGCGGCGCCGGCTCGGCCACCACCGGCACCGGCGACGGCGCGGGCAGGTCGGCGAACAGGCGCGCGAGGGTGTCGGTGTAGAGCGCGGGGTTGTCGCCCGCCACGGCCACCACCAGGTTCGTCCCGGCGAACAGCCGCCGGTGCTCGCGGTGCAGCACGTCCGCCTCGAACGAGCGCACGGCCTCGGGGAAGCCCAGGATCGGGCGCCCGCGGGCGTGGCCGCCGTACAGGCGCGCCGCGAAGGCGTCGTGCAGCCGGTCCTCGGGGGTGTCCAGGGCCTCCTGGATCTCCTCGATGACCACGTCCTGCTCGAGCGCCGTCAGGGCGGGGTCGAAGGCCGGCCGCAGCAGCATGTCGGCCAGCACCTCGGCCGCCGGGGTGAAGTACTCGGGCAGCACCTTCACCGTGAAGGCCACCAGGTCCTTCGTGGTGAAGGCGTCGACCGTCGCGCCCAGGCTGTCGAAGACCGTGGCGATCTCCAGCGCGCTGCGCGTGGTCGAACCCTTGAAGACCATGTGCTCGAGGAAATGGGAGATGCCGCCCAGGCCCGCGGGCTCGTCCTGGCTGCCCGAGCGCAGCCACACGCCGAACGTGACGGCGTGCGACCCGGGCACCGGGACGCTGAGCAGGACCGCCCCGCCGGGAAGGACATCCCGACGGGGCGGCAGCTCGTTCCTGTAGGGATCGAGGTTCATCGGCCTCCGCTAGCGCCGGCCGCCGCGGCCGCCGCCGCCGCGCCGCCCGCCGCGGTCGCCGCCCCGGTCGCCCCGGTCGCGGTCGCGCGGACGGTCGTCACGGGGACGGTCGTCGCGGGGCATGTTCTCCATGCCCTCGGGGATCGGCAGCAGGGCCTTGCGGCTCAGGCGCACCTTGCCGGTGCGGCTGTCGATCTCCACCAGCTTGACCTCGAGCTCGTCGCCGACCTGCAGCACGTCCTCCACGTTGCCCACGCGGAAGTGCTCCAGCTCGGAGATGTGCAGCAGGCCGTCCTTGCCGGGCAGGTACTCGACGAAGGCGCCGAAGTCGACGATCGTCTTGACGATGCCCTTGTAGACCTTGCCCACCTCGGGCTCGGCCATCATGCCGCGGATGTAGTCCATGGCGGCCTGGCCGCTGGCCTGGTCGGTCGAGCTCACGAAGACCATGCCGGTGTCGTCCACCTCGATGGTGGCGCCGGTGTCCTCCTGGATCTTCTTGATGACCTTGCCTCCCGGGCCGATCAGCTCGCCGATCTTCTTCACCGGGATCTGGATGGTCTCGATCTTCGGCGCGTACGGGCTCATCTCGGCGCGCGGCGCGGGCATGGCCTCGTGCATCTTGCCGAGGATGTGCACGCGCGCGTTCTTCGCGTCGTTGAGGGCCTTGGACATGATCTCGCGGCTGATGCCGCCGATCTTGGTGTCCATCTGGAAGGCGGTGATGCCGTCGGACGTGCCGGTGACCTTGAAGTCCATGTCGCCGAGGTGGTCCTCGACGCCCAGGATGTCGGTCAGCACGGCGACGCGGTCCCCCTCCTTGATCAGGCCCATGGCCACGCCGGCCACCGGCTTGACGATGGGCGCGCCGGCGTCCATCAGCGCGAGGCAGCAGGCGCAGACCGTGGCCATCGAGCTCGAGCCGTTGCTCTCCATGATGTCCGACACCAGGCGGATGGTGTAGGGGAAGGCCTCGATGTCGGGAAGGATGGGCCGGATGGCGCGCTCGGCCAGCTTGCCGTGGCCGATCTCGCGGCGGCCGGTGCCGCTGTAGCGGCCGACCTCGCCCACCGAGAAGGGCGGGAAGTTGTAGTGCAGGTAGTACTTGCTCCAGTACTGCTCCGAGTTCAGCGGCTCGATGCGCTGCTCGGCCTGCTTGCTGCCCAGCGTGCAGGTGCCCAGGGCCTGGGTCTCGCCGCGGGTGAACAGGCAGCTGCCGTGGGCGCGCGGCAGCACGCCGGTCTCGATGGTGATCGGGCGGACCGTGACCAGGTCGCGGCCGTCGGTGCGGCGGTGGTCCGTGAGGATCATCTCGCGCATGAGCTTCTTCTCGAGCTTGGACAGGGCCGACAGCGCGTCGCCGTCCACCTTGCCGTCCTCGCCCGTGAAGGCGCCGACGACCTTGGCCTTGACGGCCGACAGGGCGTCCGCGCGCTCCATCTTGCCCTTGACCACGATGGCGGCCTTCAGGTCGCTGCTGACGAGCTCGGCCACCTTGGCGGCCACGGCCTCGTTCTTCTGCATGACCGGCAGCTGCCACTTGGGCTTGACGCCGGCCTTGGCCATCAGCTCGCGCTGCAGGCCGTTGAGCTTGCGGATCCACGAGTGGGCGAACTCGATGGCGTCGAGCAGGCGGTCCTCGCTGATCTCCTCGCACTCGCCCTCGATCATGCACACGATGTCGTCGGTGCCGGCGACGACCAGGTCCATGCTCGACTCCTCGAGCTGCGACAGGCTGGGGTTCGGGATGAACTCGCCGTCGACCTCGGCCACGCGCACGCCCGAGACGACCTCGGTGAAGGGCACGTCCGAGATGTTCAGCGCCGCCGAGGCGCCGGTGATGCTCAGCGTGTCGGCGTGGAAGTCGGTGTCGGCCGAGATGATGAAGGCCACCACCTGCGTCTCGTGGCAGTAGCCGTCGGGGAACATGGGGCGCAGCGGCCGGTCGATCAGGCGCGCGCTGAGGATCTCACGCTCCGAAGGACGGGCCTCGCGCTTGAAGAAGCCGCCCGGGATCTTGCCGGCGGCGTAGGTCTTGTCGCGGTACTCCACGAACAGGGGCAGGAAGTCCTTGTCCGCGGGATTCTTGTCGGCCGTGACCGTCATCAGCGACATGGTGTCGCCCATGCGCGCGATCACCGCGCCGTTGGCCTGCTTGGCCATGCGACCGGTCTCCAGCGAGAAGGTCGTCCCGTTCATCTCGAGGCTTACGACATGCTTTTCCATTGCGATCTTTCCTTCCAGGCCGCTTTGCATCGGGACGCCCGCCGGCCCATTCCGGCCTGACGCCCACCGCGGGAGCGGACGGACCTTCCGTCGCCCCCCTGCTTCAGTTTCTCTTCTCCACGTCCGCTTTCCTCGGGACCGCCGCCCCCCTTAGGCGGAAGGGGCTGGTCGGCCCGGCTCCCTCGGGAGCCGCCCCCGGCGAACCTGCGCCCGAAACGAGGAACGGTCGCGACCCTGGTGAGCCGCGACCGATCCCAAGGCGGGTCATTGCCGAGGATGCACCGGCATCAACCGCGGATGCCCAGTTCCTTGATGAGGGCGCGGTAGCCCTCGAGGTTCGTCTTCTTCAGGTAGGCCAGCAGGCGCTTGCGCTGGCCGACCATCTTCAGCAGGCCGCGACGCGAGTGGTGGTCCTTCGCGTGCATCTTGAAGTGGTCGCTGAGGGTGTTGATGCGCTCGGTCAAGAGCGCGATCTGCACCTCGGGCGAACCCGAGTCGCCCTCGTGCTTCTTGAACTTCCCGATCACCTGCTGCTTCTGTTCCTTGCTCAGTGCCATCGTCAGAACCTCCCGAAAAAACGTCACGCCCGTGCGGCGTCACGATGGCTGCAGGCCGGCCGCCCTGCCGGTGTCCATATGGTCCAGGTTCACACCGGAAGGAACCGTAGCTCTGCTCGATGGCAGCGCCGACCCGCTTCGACTTGGTAGGCACACGCCAAGGGCGGGAACAGGTCCCGCCCTGGCTGCGCCGTGCGGAATGATAGGAGCCCTCGGTCCGGTGCGCAAGCGTTTTCGGCCGGTTACGGCCGCGCCTGAACCCGGATTCAGTCGGCCGGCCTGAGGCCCGCCAGCGACCCGAGCGGGCGCTCGGAACCGGCCAGGACGGCGGCGGGATGGGCCTGGCGCCGCTCGGGGAACGCCACCACCCTGGCCGGCACCGGACGGTCCGGCGGCACGGCCGCCTCGTCCCGGGTCCGGCCCTGGAAGGTGGGCACCAGGCGCAGCAGGTGCCGCCAGGTGCCCTCGAGGTCGCGGTCGCGGGCGGCGGCGACAAGGCTGTCGAGCTGCCTAAGCTCATTGTTGTCAAGGCCTTCTTCGCCGGGCGCCCGCAGGATGCCCGGGTGGGCCGTGGCCGCCGGGCGTTCCTCGGTGGTCCACAGCTCCTCGGTCAGCTTCTCGCCGGGGCGCAGCCCCGTGTAGGTGATGGCCACGTCCGCGTCCGGCATGAGGCCCGACAGGCGGATCATCTGGGCCGCCAGGTCGGCGATCCGGACGGGTTTGCCCATGTCCAGGATGAAGGTCTCCCCCGACCCGCCCATGGTGGCCGCAAACAACACCAAGTGAACGGCTTCCGGGATCGTCATGAAGTAGCGCTCGATGTCCGGATGGGTGACCGTGACCGGTCCGCCCCGGCGGATCTGGTCCTGGAACAGCTCGACCACGCTGCCGTTGCTGCCGAGCACGTTGCCGAACCGGATGATGCCGTACCGCGTGGCGTAGCCCCGGTTCAGGGTGCGCACGACCCGCTCGGCCACCCGCTTGGTCGCCCCCATCACGCTGGTGGGGTTGACCGCCTTGTCCGTGGAGATGAGCACGAAGTCGCCGGCCCCGTGGCGCGCGGCCAGCTCGGCCACGATGCGGGTGCCCATGACGTTGTTCAGCACGGCCTCGACCGGGTGGTGCTGCAGGATGGGCACATGCTTGTAGGCGGCGGCGTGGAACACGATGTCCGGGCGCCATGCCGTGAACACGCGGTCGAGGTGGTCGCGGTCGCGGATGTTGGCCAGCACGAAGGTGGCCGGCGCGCCGTCGGGATCGCGGGCCAGCTGCTGCTCGAGGCGGAACAGGCCGTTCTCGTCCTTGTCCAGGCAGACGAGGCGGCGCGGCCCCTGGGCGGCGATCTGCCGGCACAGCTCCGAGCCGATGCTGCCGGCGGCGCCGGTGACCAGCACCGTGCGGCCGGCCAGGAAGTCGCCGATGGCCGGGGTCACCGGCCGGATGGGCCGGCGGTGCAGCAGGTCCTCCAGCCGGAAGTCGCTGATGCGGGGCGCGGCCTGCCGGCCCTCGAGGAACCGGGCCAGGTCGGGCGTGGTCTTCAGGGGCAGGCCGGTGGCCTTGCACAGCTGCACGGCCCGGTAGATCTGGCTGCTGCTGGCGGTGGGCAGGGCCAGCACCATGGCCTCGGCGCCGAAGGCGCGGGCCACGGCCTCGGCGTCGTTCAGGCTGCCGGCCACGGGCACGCCCTGCAGCGAGGTGCCCTGCTTCAGGGGATCGTCGTCCAGCAGCGCGACCGGCCGGAAGCCGCCCGCCGCGCCGGCATGCATGGCGCGCACCACCAGGTTGCCCGCCGCGCCGGCGCCGACCACGACCACGGGCACCGCACCGCGCCCGGGGGCGCCGCGCACGATCTCGCGGGCCAGCCGGTAGCCGAAGCGGGCCGCCGCCAGCAGCACCACGCACAGCACCAGGTCCATGGCCAGCACGCTGCGGGGGAAGGCCCCCTGCCACTGCGCCATCACCAGGGGCACGAGCACGAGGCTGCCCGCCGCCGTGCCCTTGACCAGGGGCAGCACGTCGCGCGCCGACGCGTAGCGCCAGGTGGTGCGGTGCAGACCCACCAGCAGGAACACCACCAGGCGGACGGCGACGACCACGGGCAGCGCGCCCAGGAACCAGCGGCTCCAGCCGCCGGCAGGCTCGTCCAGCGGCGACAGCTCGAAGCGCAGGAGGAACGCCCCCAGGAACGCTGCGGTGGTCACCGTCGCACACACGACGGCGCAAGCCAGGCGCCGGTGTCGGCGGATCAGCCCGGCCAGGGGCGTGTGGTCATCCAGCAGGTGATCAAGGATCGGGCGCACGCGCGGCGCGACGCCAGGACGGTTCGGCAACATGAACATGTCGGTATCGGCTCCAAGGTCCCGGCGGTCCCGATCGGGATGCCGTCAAATCCTTTGTCGACCTCGAGTTTTGGCGATCTCCCCCGCGGCGGCAGCCTGGTCGCCCTCCTGGCGCGGCCCACCGGCCAAGGCGGAAGCTAGATCACGCTCCCCTTCGCCATCAAGAAGTATTCCGCTTTTCTTTATATATTCATTGCCAGCGGACCCGTGGTTGTCCTACGGGCGCGACCAGAGCGGGTCAGCCGTTGGCCGAAACCGCGCTGCCGGACGCCGGAGCCGGGGCCTTGGCCGGGGACGGGGCCAGGCGAAGTTCGGGACGGGCCAGGACGGCCGGGCGCGGCGGCGGCGCCACGAACTCGAGCTCGATGGCCGGATTGAGGTTCAGCACCGTGTCGACGATGGTCCTCAGGTCGCGCCGCAGCGACTCCTGGCCCAGGTCGGCCAGGTACAGGCTCAGCTTGCGGGGCAGGATGCGCTCGATGTAGAAGGCCCGCGGGTCGGCGGCCTGCGCCAGCAGGTCCTCCTCGTTGCGGAACAGCTGCGTGGTGCGGTGCGTGATGCCGGGTCGGACGGTCAGCAAGCGGGCGAATTCCTCGGGGTAGCAGGCGGCGAACTCGGGCACCTCGGGGCGCGGCCCCACCAGCGCCATGTCGCCGCGCACCACGTTGATCAGCTGGGGCAGCTCGTCGAGCTTGTGGCGGCGCAGGACGCGGCCCACGGCGGTGACCCGGTCATCGCCGGCGCCGGTCACCCGCGCGCCGCGGCCCTCGGCCCCGTCGACCATGGTGCGGAACTTGAAGATGCGGAAGGTGCCGCCGCCGCGCGCGAGGCGCTGCTGGCGGAAGAAAACCGGCCCCGGGCTGGACAGCTTGACGGCAGCCGCGACGACCAACAACATCGGCGACAGCACCGCCAGGCCGAGGCCTGCGGCGATCAAGTCGAAGGTGCGCTTGAGCATAGACGTTCTCCCCATCCGCCGCGCACACCGGCGCGGCGACCCTGTCGGCACCACGAACCGTGCCTGAAAAGCAACGCAAACATCCCCGTCCGCACGTTGCCAGGCCCGGGTGTCCGTCTCCCCCGCCGGAATGGTAGTTTTCGGCCCGCGGTTTGTAAAACCTTATCTTGGAATCGCCAAGCCCCTCCCGGGGTTGGACAAGGCGTTGTCGCCCATCGTATACTGCCGCCGCCGCCCGGACCCGGACGCCCCGGCGGCGAGGCACCCGATCTTCGGAAGGATCCCCATGCGCGCCACGTTCCTGCCCTTCTCGCCCCCGTCGCTGTCCGAGGCCGAGGTGGCCGAGGTCGTCGACACCCTGCGGTCGAACTGGATCACCACCGGACCGAAGACCAAGCGCTTCGAGCAGGAGATGGCCGCGTACCTGGGCGCGCCGGCGGCCCTGGCGCTCAGCAGCTGCACCGCGGCGCTGCACCTGGCCCTGGTCCTGGAGGGCATCGGCCCGGGCGACGAGGTCATCACCTCGCCCCTGACCTTCACCTCGACCGTCGCGGTGATCGAGCACGTGGGCGCCCGGCCGGTGCTGGTGGACGTCGAGCCGGACACCCTGTGCCTGGATCCGGCCCGCGTGGCGGCCGCGGTCACGCCCCGCACGCGCGCGGTCATCGCCGTGCACTACGGCGGGCATCCGGCCGACCTGGACGCGCTCGAGGCCGTCGCCATGACGCACGGCCTGGTCCTGGTCGAGGACGCCGCCCACGCCCTGCCGACCCGGTACAAGGGGCGCCTGGTGGGCTCGGGCGCCAACCCGGCCTGCTTCTCGTTCTACGCCACCAAGAACCTCACCACCGCCGAGGGCGGCCTGCTGACCGGCACGCCCG
>DAOPJF010000049.1:0-11050 GCA_035399525.1 Candidatus Krumholzibacteriia bacterium
CATGTCCGGCCCGGGGCAAGGCCCGGGCCGGACACATTCTCAGAGGCACAACCTACATGTCCACGGCCATGCGCTTCTTGTCGGCGATCCGCCGCTCGTACCACCACACCAGGATCGGACTGGCAATAAAGATCGAGCTGTACGTACCGACCACCACGCCGAAGCTCAGCGCGAAGGCGAAGTCGTGGATCACCGGGCCGCCCACCACGTACAGCATCGCGGCCACGAAGAACGTGGTCAGCGAGGTCAGGATGGTGCGGCTGAGGCACTCGTTGATCGAGCGGTTGATCACGTCGCGGTAGCTCTCCTTGCGGCGCAGCTTCATGTTCTCGCGGATGCGGTCGAACACCACGATCGTGTCGTTGAGCGAGTAGCCGATGATCGTCAGGAACGCGGCGATGATCTGCAGGCTGACCTCGAAGTTCAGCAGCGAGAACACGCCCAGCGTCAGCGTCACGTCGTGCACCAGCGCCAGGATGGCGGCGATGCCGTAGCGGAAGACGAAGCGCACCGTGATGTAGAGCACGATCAGGGCCAGGGCGCCGATGATCGAGTTCATGGCCGCCGTGCGCAGCTCGCCGCCGATCTTCGGACCGACGCTCTCCTCGCGGCGCAGTTCGATCTGGGCGTTGCCGCCCAGGGCCTTGCGCAGGTCGTTGAGCATCAGCTGGGTCGCGTCCATGGTCCGGCCGCCGTCCGCGTCCATCCCGACGTTGGGGAACGTGATCAGGAACTCGTTCTCCGCGCCGAAGCTCGTCACCTGTACGCCGCGGTAGTTCTCGTTCTCGAGCCCGCTGCGGATCTCGGCGACGGTCGGCCGCGGGTCGATGCGGACCTGCAGCACCGAGCCGCCGGTGAAGTCGATGCTCAGGTGCGGGCCGCCGTGGATGACCAGCGACACGAGCGCGATCAGCACCAGCGTCGCCGAGATCGTGAACGCCGGCTTCATCGCGCCCACGAAGTTGATCTTGGGATCCTTGAAGAATTCCATCGCGATTCTCGACCTTTCCCGGGCCATCCGGCCCGGCCGTCCGCCCCGCGGGGCGCGTCCCACGCGTCCGCCGCGCGGACTAGATGCTGAGCTTCTGCTTGCCCTGGTTGCGCGTCATGAGCTCCATGAGCACGCGGGTCATCACCAGGGCCGTGAACATGCTGGTCAGGATGCCGATGCACAGCGTGACGGCGAAGCCCTTGATGGGGCCGGTGCCGAACCACAGCAGGATGCCGCCGGCAATCAGCGTGGTCACGTTGGCGTCGACGATCGTGCGCGTGGCGTTGCTGTAGCCCGCCTGGACCGCCGCGCGGATCGTCTTGTCCTTGCGCAGCTCCTCGCGGATGCGCTCGTTGATCAGCACGTTGGCGTCCACCGCCATGCCGACGGTCAGGATGATGCCGGCGATGCCGGGCAGGGTCAGCACCAGGTCGAACTGGGCGAGCACGGCCATCAGGATCACGATGTTGCTGACCAGCGCCAGGACCGACACCAGGCCGCTCAGGCGGTAGTACAGCAGGATGAACACGATCACCAGCAGCGAGCCGTACAGGGCCGCGTTCACGCCCATGCGGATCGAGTCGGCGCCGAGGCTCGGGCCCACGGTGCGCTCCTCGGCGATGGTGATGTTCGTCGGCAGCGCGCCGGCCCGCAGCAGCAGGGCCAGATCGCTGGCCTCGGCGTTGTCGAACGAGCCGGTGATCACGCCCTGGCCGCTGGGAATGCGGCTCTGGATCACGGGCGCCGACTTCACGCGGCCGTCGAGGCTGATGGCCAGGAAGCGGCCGATGTTCTCGCCGGTGAGCTTGGCGAACACGCGGGCGCCGCGGTTGGTCATGGTGAAGCTGACCTGCCAGCCGCCCGGGCGGTCCGGGTCGGTGGCCGGGTTGGCGTCCTGCAGGTCGCTGCCGGTCAGCGACGGGGTGCGGTCCACCAGGTAGAGCGCGCGCAGGGCCGTGCCGTCGGTCAGGCGGATCGGCTCGATGCCGATCTGGAACTCGGCGTCGCGCAGCTTCAGCTTCACGCGCGGGTCGTCGAGCCGGGCCTGCAGGGCGTCCACGTCGTCCTCGGCCACGAACAGCGGCGTCGAGGCGCTCAGGTTGTTCTGCATGACCAGCATGCCGCTGAACGGATGGTCCACCAGGAAGGCCTGGCGCTGCGCGTCGGCGTCGCTGTCCTCGCCGAGCATGTTGTCCAGCTCGGCGAAGGGGTTGGCGCTGTCGGGCGCGGCGGCTGCCGTCTCGGTCGGCGTCCCGGCGGGGGCGGCCGCCGGCGTCTCGGCCTTCTTCACGGCGGCCTCGGCCTGCGACTCGGCCAGGAAGATGCCGTCCATCGTCTCGAGGGCGGCCGCCAGTTCCTCGGTGGGGCGCACCATGCGGAACTCGAGCTGGGCCGTCGTGCCGATGAGCTTCTTCGCACGCTCGGGATCCTGCAGGCCCGGCAGCTTCACGACGATACGGCTCGCGCCGAAGGTCGTGATCTCGGGCTCGGAGACGCCGAACCGGTCGATGCGGTTGGTCAGGATCTCCTTGACCCGCTGCAGGGCGTCCTGCGCCTCGCTGGCGTTCATGCCCGTCTGGTCGACCTCGAGGACCAGGTACATGCCGCCCTTGAGGTCGAGGCCGCGGCGGATGGCCTTGGCGTCGATGTCGGCGATGCGCGAGGCCACGGCCGGATCGGTCTTGGCCGCCTCGCGCTCGGCGTGCGGCACGGACAGGGCCTTGATGGTCGGCAGCAGGCCCCAGACGGAGAGCAGGAGGGCGAGGATGGTCACTCCTGCCCTGATCTGCAGGGAACGGTTCATGGTTTGCACTCCCGATGTGCGCGACGAGTCTGCGTCACAAAAAAAGCACGCCTTGACGTGGAAACGGTGGGGCCGAAGACGCATCAAGGCGCGCTGAGAAGGGTCCACCCCACCGTAAAAAACCAGCGGCAATGATAACACAGGGTTGGCGGAAATTCCAGCCCGAGCCCGAATTAGATCGTCACCAGGCGGTATTGGGGCCGGCCCAGGCCCAGGGCGGCGGCCTCGTCCAGCAGTGCCCCGGGCACCGTCGTGAACCCGCTCCAGGCCGGCAGCGAGCCCAGGGGACCGCCGGCGGCCAGGTCCCAGGTGGCCTGGTCCAGGGCCACCGGGTCCCGCGAGGCCAGCACACCCACGTCGCCGGAGCGCTCCTTGCGGCGCCCGGGCCCGCCGGTACGGCGGTCCAGGCGCACCAGGACGTTCACGTAGCCCGCCGGCCGGGGGCCGTCGGCCGCACCGGCCAGGGCCGCCCGCGCCGCCTGCGCCAACCTCTTCTGGAACAGGGGGATGCCCGCGGCGTCATCCGGCGCGATGCCCGCCATGAAACAGTGGTTCATGCACTCGCCGCAGCCCGTGCACAGCTCGTGGTCGATGATCGCCCGTCCCCCGGTCACCCGGATGGCGTCGAACAGGCACACCGCCAGGCACGAGCCGCACCCGGCGCACAACGGGGTGTCGACCTTGGGCCGGATGTCCCGGTGCAGCCCGATCTTGCCCTGGCGGTCGGCCAGGCCAGCCCCCAGAGCGAACAACGCGCCGCCGAAGCCCAGGTGCGGGTGCGGCCGCACGGCGCTGAGCACCAGCAGACCGGCAGCCTGGGCCGCCAGCAGGGCCAGGGACGGCCCCCTGCCGTCCGGCGGTGCGAACGACGGACCGTGGGCCGGGTCGTCGGCCACCCGGTAGCCCGGTGCCTCGCCGCCGGGCCCGTAGCCCTTGACCGCGGCCAGGGCCAGGTGCTCGCCCGGCGTGTCCAGGCCAGCCAGGTTGATCGACAGGGTGTCGCAGCAGAACGTCCGCCCGGCCCCGCCGGGGCCCGCCACGGCCCTGGCCGCCGCGGCGGCCCAGGCCGGCGCGATGGCCGCCGCCAGGCCGCGCGGCCCCAGTTGCACCTTCACGGCCCAGCGCCCGGTGCGGGCGGCACCGCCCAGGCCCATGCGCTCCACGAGGCGCCCCACGCCGGCGGCCGCCACCGGAGCGTCCGGGTCCGGGCCCGGCGGTAGCAGGAAGACGTCCGCGGGCGCGCCCATGTCAACCATCCCCCCTGGCCGCGGCCTTCAGCGCCATGAACTCGGACACGGTGACAAAGCGCACGCCCTCGGCCGCCAGGCGCGGGATCTCGCGGGTCAGCACGTCGGCCGTCGCCGGATGGGGGTGCCCGATGCCCAGGGCGAAGCCCGTCGCCCGGGCCGACTGCACCAGGCGCTCGAGGTTCGCCTTGATGCGCGCGGGATCCTCGTTGTCGTAGTCCAGGAAGATGCGGTTCTTCTCGGCCGGCAGCCCCGCCTTGACCGCCTCGTCGTAGGCCACCGTGTGCGCCGAGGTGACGCTGTCGACGAACAGCAGGTGCCGTTCGGCCAGCACGCCCATCAGGTCCTTCATCAGGGCCGCGTCGGCGGTCGCGGCGCTGCCCATGTGGTTATTCAGGCCCGAAACGCCCGGCAGCCCGGCCAGGGCCTCGTCCACGCGCTCGACCACCGCGGCGTGGTCCATGCCCACCAGCAGCGCCCGCGATCCGGGGTTGGTGGCGGGGTAGCCTTCAGGCTGCATGGGCATGTGCAGGATGGTCTCGCGCCTGCGGGAGGGCGCCGTCTCGGCGCCGACGCGCACCGTCACGTCGACCAGCGCCCCGGCGACCGCCCTCGCCAGGGCGTGCTGCGCCTCGTCGCCCGCGGGACGGTCGGCCGGCAACACCAGGTCGGTGCGCTGCAGCGCGAAGTGCCGCGAGTAGGACAGGCCCGGCAGGATGGCCATGGTCAGCGGCACCGGCAGGTCGAGGATGGCGCCGGCCGCGGCGCTGCGGTTGTTGCCCCAGTCGTCGATGACCAGCGCGACCACCGGCCCCGTGCCGCCAGCGAGCGTGTTCCAGGCGTCGCGGCCCGGGCTCCCGCCCCAGGCGATGCGCGGCCGCTTCCGCCCCTCGCGCAGCAACAGCAGCGTGTGGGTCGGCCGGCCCGCCACGCCCACGTCCAGGCGCAGCAGGTCGGTCTGCTCGTCCGGTTCGGGCGCCTGCCCCCGCCGCGCGCGCGCGCCGGGCAGGCGCTCGCCCCACAGCACCTCGGCCCCCACGGGCTCGAGCGCCCGGGCCACGCGCTCCTGCACGCTCCACCAGGTCTCTTCGGCGCCGACCGCGGCCGTGCGGCAACGGACCACCGCACCGTCGCCCAGCGTCGGCGCAGGCCAGTCGCAGTCGCGCTCGGGATGCTCGGGGTTGGGCTCCGGCGCCGCGCCCTCGTGCAGGCCGGGCAGGGCGGCCACCAGGACGCCGTCCACGGCGCGCTGCACGTCGCCGAAGGCGCGCTGGTCACCCAGGGTCAGCAGGGCGGCGCGGCCGCGGTGGCTGCGCGACCAGGCCGAAGCCCCGACACCCGCCACCACGACGACCAGCACCAGGCCGGCGGCCCAGGGCAGCCAGCCCGGGGCGCGGCGCGGAGCCGGGCGGCGGGAAGGGGAGGAGGAAGTGGTCAAGCCGTGTCTCCATGCGGTTGCGGTCCGCGCGTCCCTGCGCGGGCCCGATACCCGGCCATGGTAAGCGAGCGGCCCCCGCCGGGCCAGTGCCGGCTGCCGGCGGGGCCGCGGACAAGCGAGGGGCGGGAAGGCCGCGCCCTCCCGCCCCCGGTGCCTGCCGGCGCGCCCCCGGTCAGGGCTGCGCGCTGGACGTGTAGTCGACCTGCCCGATCATCTTGTACTTGGTCTGCGTGCGACCCTGGTACTCGACCTGCTCGGACGTGAGGTAGAATTCGATGATGCCCTTGATGTTCAGCCGGCCCTCGGTCCCCTGCGTGATGGTGATGTCCACGCGGTACGGCGCCCACAGGGCGTTGGGGATGCGGTGGTCGGCCGGCGACACGGCCCACGCCGCCTCGGGCTGGAAGTAGCTGAAGTCGATGCGCGTGATCCCCGGCACGATGTCGCCGTTGGGCCGCGTGATCGCGTTGCCCGAGAACATGCGCTCGGTGATCAGCACCTCTTCGTCGTAGTCGAAGAAGTCGCGGGGCAGCGCGAACTCGTTGATGGTCTCCTGGCTCAGGTAGATCGCGAAGTTCGGGTCGATGACCTCGCGGTACCCGTCGATGTCCATCGACTCGTAGACCGTCTGGAAGTTCGCCATCAGCTTCTCGGGCGTGTTCGGGAACGGCAGTCCGTCGGGGCCCGTGTTGTTCGTGTTGCTGTTGTCGGGCGAGAAGATGCATCCGGCCGGCACGACCAGCACGGCCAGGGCCAGCAGCATCAGGATGCGTCTTGCGTTCATAGTCCAATCCTCCAGCCAAGCATCGGGGCCCCCCAGGGGTGACAGATCGCGTATTGGGAGAGGCCCACGTCCATGGGTGACTGTTTGCCCAGCCACCATTTTAGCAAATTGAAAGATTATTTGCTAGCAAATGTTCCGCGCAACACCCCCATGGAGGACAGGATCTGGCCCGGGCTGTCCGGGTTGCTCTCCCCCTGCTGGTCTCGCCAGCGGGAAATATACCAGAAATTCCCCTCCAGCGTAAAGGTGATGATGGCCGAGGCCCGGTAGCGCGTGACCGAGTTGTCGGCATTGTTGGTGATGATCAGGTCGTAGATGACGCCTTCCCAAGTGGTTTGCGTGCCGGAATCGGGCGGTGGCGTGAAGCCGTCGTCCTTCATCTGGGCCTGGATGGTCACCCCGCTGTTGTAGAAATTGTTGATGAAATTCACTTCCCGGGCCCGGTCCCAGCCGGTGAAGGCGCCGGGGAACAGGCTTTCGGCCTGGGAATCGGGCTCGTAGACGAACACGTCCTGGCTGATGTTGTCCTCCCACCCCGGCGCGTGCCCGGCGTTCAGGCTGCGCTCGAGGTTGGCCCAGACGTTGGCCGACGAGGTCTGCGGCAGGTAGGTCACGGGCGTGCCGGTGGCCGGCGGCTCGGGGGTGCGGGGCTCGAAGATGCAGCCGCCCAGCAGGGGCAGCAGCAAACCCCCGAGGGCCAGGGCCCCGGCCAGCGTCCGTCGTCTCATCTCAGAAGCTCCATTTCAGCCAGACGTCGGCGTCCCAGTAGTCGGCGCTCGTGGGCGTGACGCTGGGACCATAGGCGTTATACTTCCTGACCGCGGCCGAAAGTTCCAACGGACTGGTCCGCCCCCACTTCTTGCGCACCTGGGCGCCCACCCAGATCTCGCCCGAGAACGTCGTGGTGCGCCGGGTGGTGGTCCCGTAGGTGTCCTTGATGTCCTTGGTGCGGAAGGTCGCCGCCTCGAGGATGACCCCGGGCGCGGCCTTGTACTTCAGCCCCAGCTCGATCTTGTTGGTGGACTGGATCTGGTCCTTGAAGTAGCTGCTGCTGCCGCTGGCGTCGGTGCCGGTCTTGGTGGCGTTGAAGCGCTTGTTGTAGTCGTGCTTCAGCGTGATCTCCACGCGCTCGGTGGCGTCGATGGTCATCCGCGTGTTCAGGTTGCCGCGCTTGCTGTAGTCGTCCCGGCGCGTGACGCTCGGCAGGTCCGAGTAGAGGTAGTCCGTGTACTGGATGTACAGGCGGTAGCTCTGCGTCAGCATCAGCCAGTCGGCCAGGTCCCAGGTGTAGCCCGGGGCGATCTCGTAGGAATCCTTGACGTTGTTGTTGGACGAGCGCGCCTCGCGGATGGCGATGTCCTTCACCTGCTTGTAATTGAAGCCGAGGCTGGTGCGGAAGCCCGACCAGGCGCGATCGATCTTCACGTTGGCGTCGGAGTCGAGCCTGTCCTTGTCGTTGTCGTTGAACTGGTCCTGGGCGATGTCCTGGGTCAGGCCCTGGTGCAGCTTCACTGTCAGGTCGGTGGCCTGGAACAGCTCGCGGTACCAGCCGAAGGCCAGGTCGCGGCCCTTGGTGTACTGCTTGCCGCGGTTGGTCGTGGCGTTCTTGTAGCGCTGGTCGTCCCACTTGTAGACGTAGCCGAAGTTCACCGTGAACGAGTCCCGCCCCGCGGCGAAGCTGAGAGCGGCCGCCGCGGCGTCGTTCTGGCGCTCCTTGCGGCCCACGCCGCTGGCGGCGTACTCGAGGTCGTCCATGTCGCGGGCCAGGCTCGTGTCGAGCTTCAGGCGGCCCAGGCGCATGGTGTTCTCGAACTCGAGCGACACCGCATCCTTCATCTCGATTTCCTGGAGGACCTTGTCGCCCTCGCCGACGCCGACGGTGTCGATCAGGCCGTTGAAGTTGCGGCGGTAGTCGAGGTAGCGCTTCTCGAAGTTGCCCTGGGAGACGTGCACGCGGCCCCCGGCCCAGCCGTGCTCGTAGTACACGCCCAGGCCGATGGTGTCGCCGTTGGCCGAGGACGGAGAATCGGATTCGCCCAGCGAGCGCGTGCCCGAGGTGGCGGTCCCGTAGAGGCGCCCGGCCAGGACCAGGCCCGGAGCGATCTCCCAGCCCGTCTGGGCGCCGAGCGACCCGGTGCCCTCGGTGAAATCGTTCCGCTGGCCGAGGTTGATCGACTTCTGGTCCTCGATCTGGCCGATGCCGCGGAGGGAGTGGACGAAGTCGCCGGTGCGCAGCCTGGACTTCGACAGGTTCAGCGAGCCGCGCTTGTAGTTGCGGGCGGCGAGGTTCGACACGCTGGCCGAGTTCACCGTCCGGTCCTCGGACCAGTCCCAGTTGCCCAGGATGGTCGCGGTCACCGGCAGGGACTGGCCGGCGTTCCACGAGAACTGGTCCTCGCGGCGCTCGATGGTCTTGTCCTGCTTGCGGTAATCGGTCCACGACCAGCCGGCGTGGTTGTCGGCCGAGATGCCGTCGCGCATCACCGCGGCGAGGTCCCACTGCCCATAGTACTGGTACTGCTGCACCGTGGCCTTCACGCCCCCCTTGGGCATGTTGCGCAGCGACACCAGGAACGGACCGTCGGTGACCACCGGCACGTCCTGGCCGCGGTAGCCGCCGGGAGGCTGGATGCCCATGTCCTGGGACGCCAGCGTGCTGTCGACGGCCGCGCCGAGGCTGTCGGCCGCGGCCTCGTCCTGCGCCGCGGCAGGCAGGGCGGCCAGCAGCAGCATCACCAGCACGGCGGCCGGCGCCGGTCCACGCAGGGCCGTGGTCATGATGTCCTCTTCGTCGCGAGCACCGAGGCCAGCCGCCGCCACCCTTCGACGCCCACCTGCTCGGGCCGCACCTCGGGATCGACCCCCGCGGCCGCAGCAGCCGCCAGGGCGCCCTCGGCGTCCAGGTCGTAGTGCTTCTTCAGGAGCGTGCCCAACTTCTTGCGCCTCTGCCCGAACAGGGTCTTGACCGTAGCGATGAAGGCGGCGAACTCCGCCCTCTCCCATCGATCGCGCGGCACGAGCCGTACGATTGCCGATTCCACGTCCGGCTGCGGCCAGAAGACCGTCGCCGGCACCGGGCGCACCACCGCAACCGCGAACACCGCGCCCAGCACCACGGCCAGCACCCCGTAGTCGCGGCCGCCGGGCTGGGCCACCATGCGCTCGGCCACCTCGCGCTGCACCATGAACACGCCGCCGGCCACCTGGTCGTGCAATTCGGCCAGGGCGAACAGCACCGTGCTCGTCAGCACGTAGGGCAGGTTCCCCGCGACCACCGGCCGCGGTCCCGCCTGGTCCACCGTCGCGGCCCAGTCCAGGCGCGCGAGGTCGGCCTCGACGAGGCGGAACGACGCCACGTCGCCGTACTCGCTCAGCAGCACCGCGCAGAGGTTGCGGTCCACCTCGACCGCGGTCACGGCCGCGCCCGCCGCCAGCAGCGGCCCGGTCAGGGCGCCGCCGCCGGCCCCCAGCTCGAGCACGCGATCCCCGAGGGCCACCGTGTCCTGGGCGATGGCCCGGGCCAGGTTGCCGTCGAGCAGGAAGTTCTGCCCCCGCCGCTTGACCGGGCGGATGCCGTGGGCCTTCAGCAGCGCCAGCTGGCTGGGCCGATCACCGGTGCCGCGTTCAGGCGCCAAAGTCCCCGTCCGTTCGGAACAGCGCCCGGAAATTGGCGCTGGTAGCCTCGTCCACCGCCGCCGGCTCGAGGCCCAGCAGCTCGGCCACGCGCGCGCAGGTCAGCGCCGCGAACGCCGGTTCGTTGCGGCTGCCGCGGTGCGGGACCGGGGGCAGCCAGGGGGCGTCCGTCTCCAGCAGCAGCATGTCCAGGCCGGCCTCGACGACCCGCTCGGGCAAGGTGCTGTTCTTATAGGTCACCGGGCCGCCGATGCCCAGCAGAAACCCGCGTTCGCGCGCCCATCCCAACGCCCGGGCGTCCCCGGCGAAGGCGTGCAGCACGCCGCGCCGGCGAGGCACTCCCAGCTCGTCCACCAGGGCGAGGGTCTCGTCCCAGGCGTCGCGAACGTGGAAGACCACGGGCAGGTCGAGCTCGTCGGCCAGCGACAGCTGCAAGGCCAGGGCCGTGCGCTGGGCCGGCCGCGGCGAGAGGTCCCGGAAGAAATCCAGGCCGATCTCGCCGACCGCCACAACCCGCGGGCTGCGCGCCAGTTCCTTCAATTCGGCCAGGATGGCCGCGGCCTGTAGCCGCGGCTGTCCGGCGGCGTCGGCCATGAGCCCCGCGTCATGGGGATGGACGCCCACCGTGGCCAGGATGCGGGGGTCGGCCTCGGCCATGGCCACGCTGGCCCGGCTGGTGGCCGGGTCGTAGCCGACGTTCAGGAAGCCGTGCACGCCGGCGGCGGCGGCGGCATCGAGAACGGCCTGGCGGTCGGCCGCGAACTCGTCGCGGTTCAGGTGGCAGTGGCTGTCGATCACGCGTCGTCCTTCGGTCGCCTGCCGCATCCGCCTTCGCATCCGCCGTCGCACCCGCCGCGCGGCTCGCCGGCCCTGGGCTTCGGCAGGGCGTCGCCGGCGCTCCAGGTCACGTCCGCCACGCGGAACACCGGCAGTCCGTCCACGCCATCCACCAGCACGGCGACAGATGCGCCCAGCAGGTCGAGCTTGCGGACCACGCCGTCGCCCCGGGGCGTCGCCACGCGGGCGCCCACCTTGGGCAGGCTGCGCCGCAGGTGAACAACTACGCACTCGTCGGCCTCGGGGACGCCGCCCGGAAGCGATCTACGCACTCGTCGGCGTCGCGGTGCGAGGATCGCTTCCGAGCGGCGTCCCC